>NZ_JAGQBY010000189.1:0-5457 GCF_024345875.1 Synechococcus sp. EJ6-Ellesmere | reverse complement strand
CTTGCCTGGTTGCAACACCCCCCGCAGCCGCAGCTGGCGGAGGGTCTCACGGCTCATTCCCAGCACTTTGCAGGCGTCGGCGGTGTTGACCCAGACCCGCTGACGGGGTGTCGTTGTGGCGGCGTCCATCAGCCTCCTGCCAGCTCGGCGCGGAAGCGCTTGAGGGTGTCGATCAGCCACGAACGGCGATAGCTCTTGACCTGGCGGGGGGCGCCGTCAACAAACTGCTGACGGCAAGGTGGTTCTTCGCCGAACGCCTCGCGATAGGCCCTGGCCACGAGCTTGCCTGCTGCGCAGAACTGGTTGCGGGGCAGCACTTGCTGAAACACCTCCAGCCAGGCATCTCCCAAGGTGAGCTCCTCGTCAGTCGGAGCGCCGGGCAGCATTCCCGAGCTCGCTGTGAGCACGTTGCTCCGGACGATGTCCTTGAACAGGAGCTCGTCGCGCTGATCCAGACCGCCGAGCCGCTCGAACAGCCCGATACTGCGCTCCACCAGGGAGATCACCTCGGCTTCCCTGAGCCTGGGCGGGGGCGTCACCACCGGTGCCGGTTCAGCCTGCTGGACGCTCTCCAAGAACCAGCCGTCCATCCACACCGCGAACGGCGCGCTGATCCAGCGGGCCAGATCGACTGCGACCTGGGGATGAACCCAGGTGCCGCCGCCACCGGCACCGCCAGAGCGGGACTCAACGAGGGCGTGGACGGAAATTCCGGCCACGCTTTCCAGCGCGTCCAGATAGAGCTGACACCGGTCTGACTCGCGGTAGTCCTTCCACCGCTTGCCATTGGCTTTGCACATGGCCGTGGCATTGACATAGCCATCGGTGGTTCGCCGGGAGATCGGCGTGCCGTTCCAGGAACGGGAGACCAGAGCGGGGTGATTCATCGAGGCGACAGGTGGAGCTGGATGGGATGACGTCGTCGCGCTGTTCATCGGTCTGAAAGCGGTGTGACGGGTGGAACCTCACCGGCAGCGGTGCCGGCATCGGGGCGGAAGACGGTATTGGTGCCGACCGATGGCAGCCGCGGCGGCACGGGCCCAGCGATCACCAGCAGCAGGGTGCTCAGCTGGAAAACCAGGACCAGCAGCAGCAGCCGGTAGAGGTCCCGCAGGTTGCTCACATAGACGGTGGTTGTGGGCCGGCGGGTGCGGCAGAAGGCCGGCAGCTGCGGTTTGCCCCCCTGGGGGCGTCCGCCGCCAACACCGCCGCGGACACTGTGGAGGTGAGTCATCAGAAGGGTGCCTCCTCGTCGTCATCGGCGGCCCAGTCACTGGAGCCGGAGCCGGTGGACGCGTTCACCGCGGAGTAGCCGTCGAGCTCGTCGAAGCCGTCGGTGGGATCGACCTGCTCGAAGGGCACGAACTCGACCACCTGGACGGCCCTGGGCTGGAAGGTCATGCCGCAGCCGTTCTCGCCGTCCCAGTCGTAGATGTCGAAGGCGACGATCACCTTCGAGCCGTTGCCGATAGCGGCACCATCCCAGGGCTGCTTTCTCGCGTCGACGATGCGGGGCCCTTCGGAGAGGGAGCCGTCGCGCCGCTGGAACTGCGGGATCTTGAAGCGGACCACGGTGAGCTCGCTGGGCTTGTCCTTGTCGGCCTTCCAGGGGAAGCCCTTCTCAGCGCGGCGTTTGCGGCTGCCGTGCAGGGCGATGAACTGATCCTCCATCGCCAGCAGGAAGGATTGGGCCTTCTCATCGGTGTTGGCCAGCAGCAGATCGCAGGTCCAGGCGAGCGGTTTGCTCTTGTCGAGCTGATGCCTTGGGGTGATCAGGTGGGCCCAGCGCACGGCGGCGAGGGGCGTGCGGAACAGGTCCTTAGCCATGGTGTGAATCGGGTGAAACGGGGTCTTGATCGAAGGGAGGAAGCGGCGGCAGCCCAAAGCGCTCACGCAGCAGGTGGTGCACCGCTCCGCTGGCGGAGAGGTTGCGGGCCTCCATCAGCTCGCGGATCCGCAGGTAGACGTCGGTGCGCACCTGGGTCTGGATGAAGTGGCGGCCGGCCAGTGAGCGCGGCTGCTCGCCGTAGCGACGGGGCGGCCGGGGGCGATGGCTGGTGCTCATGCGGCTGGCGGCGAGGGAACGTTCTCCAGCGCCGGGCCCTGGAGTTCCTCGAGGAAGCGCTCGATGAAGTCGCCGTGGTGACGCTGGGTGATGCGATCGCCGATCGAGCGGGCACTGCGGGGCACCTGGAAGTGCTCGCGGAACGCATGGGTGAGCTCGCGGCGTACGGCCGGCGGCAGATCCAGCACGCGGCGGTGATAGCCGCTGATCTCCTCGGGCGTCAGTGGAAGCAGTGCTGGGTCGCCTCCTTCATCGGCGTTAGCACTGCTGCCAGCCCGGGCCTCGACCTGCTGGCCTGAAGCTTGTGCCTCAACATCGGGCTCTGGCCGACCCGCAGGCAGCAGCGAGTCTTCAGGCTTGCCGGCCGTACGCTGCTCCCCATCAGAACAAGACTCTGCAGTCCTAGCCTGTGTGGACACAGGAATGCCCAGCAGCATGGCCAGCATCAAGCCGGTCATGTCAGCCAGGCCGCTGGGCTCGTCGGCCCAGGTCTCGCTGCTGAGCTCAGCGCCAGCGGCGTGCCTCAGCGTGACCTGCAGCCTGGAGCGGCCCTGCTGCTCGTCCAGCTGGGCGGACCAGCCGATGCCTTGGCGGAAGGCAGGGCGGGCAGCCTCCGCGACGGCGCCCAGGTCGGGGGAGGGGATGGCGGACACCTCGGCCTGGAAGCAGGCCAGGGCGTGGGTGAGCTGTTGCTCAGGGGATTGATGGCACAGGCCCTCCACGGGCCTGGATGGTGTGACCATGGCGAATCAGATCGGGCGGATGCCCGCTGATCGGAATCTTAGGGCTTTCCACTGGAAGCCGCACTAGTAGCGGCTGTTAATTCCTAGCCATCAGGTTGTGACGGGCTTCTTGCCCTTGCCGCTGCCGGGTTTGCGCGGCTGGCGGTTGGCGGTCTCCCACTGGTCCAGCCAGCGCTTGGGCTGATACAGGTCGCCTTCGATCCAGAGGGGGGCCAGCTCCTCGGGCTTGTAGTCGCCAAAGCCCGTGAGGACGGCATAGAAGCGCTTGCGGTGCTCCTCGCTGGCTTCTGCCGCCAGGGCGCTGATGGCGTCGCTGGGGTCGAGCCCGCACTCGTCGACCACCCGCCGCAGCTGGTTGCGCAACTTGGCCGACAGCTCGGTGGCCTTGCGCTGGCCGATGGTCGGGGCCGGTGTGGTGCGGAACGCATCCGGCACCTCCCGCAGGCCGCAGTAGCAGGCCCAGAACTCCAGCGGCGTCCAGACCGGGCAGTCCTTGTCCCCGATGGGAACCGAGCCTTCGAGCTTCTCCTTGATCGCCTGATCCTTGAGCGGACCCCACTCCTTCTCACCCCCAGCGATGCGACGGTTGAGCTCGCCCAGCTGCCAGAAGGCCTTCTGACGCAGCTCGCCCGCCTTGCCCTGCTCGATCACCGAGAGGTTGCCGTAGGAGATCGTCTCGAAGCCCACCTCGTCCGCCCAGCTGCAGGCGGTGTACTGGGTCCAGCCGTTGCCCCGGCGCCAGTTGAGCAGCATGCGTCCGAATGCAGCGCGGTTCTCCTCCTGGCGATCAAGCAGCTCCGCGTAGGTGATGACCACGATCCGAACTCCGAGTTCTTAGCGGGAAGCTAAGACATACTTGGCAAGCGCAGCCAGAGCCTGTCATGCCTTGGTATGTCAGGACCAGTCATCACCAAGCCTGTTGAGTATTTGCTTGGCCTGCTGGCCAGTGATCGCCTTCCCTGTCTTCACCTGCAGTCTCAAAGCCAGGGTGTAGGGGTGCTCGCCGGGATGGGCCTGAGCCAGCCGCCTGAGCCGCTGCTGCAGTTCTGCCGGATCCATCAGCGACTCAGCCGCTTCGAGCTCGTCACAGCGAGCGACTGCTCGGCCTCCTCGATGGAGCGGCACACGGCCGCCACACCCCCGAGTTGCTCCACGAGCTGTAGAAAGGCCCGCTGCTCAGGGCTGACGACCCCGTGTGGTGTCTTGATCTCCAGGGCGACGAACTGGGCGATTCGCTGGCCCATCAGCTCGGGCGTGACCTCCAGCGACCGCAGGCCGATCAGGTCGCTGCTGCCCTTGCAGAGCCCGAAACGCACCAGGCGGCCCTGCTGATCGACCAGGGCTCCGGTGTTGTTGCGCCAGAGCCGCACCGGCCCATGGCCGCAGGCCAGGCGGATGCGCTGCTGGATCTCGTATTCGCTGGGGGAGGAGGCCATGCCTCCTGTTGCCGTGTTGGCCAGGCCTTGCCCCACGATCCTGCTTAGAGTTGGTCATCTAGATGGCCAACGGCATGAGGCAGGTCACGGTGGCGGAAGCCAAGGCCCAGCTTTCGAGCCTGCTCGATGCGGTGGAGAGCGGCCAGCCGGTGGTGATCACCCGACGCGGCAAGGCCATCGCTGAGCTGGTGCCCAGGCATGCCGTGCGCGATCTCCTGCCCCAGCTTCAGGCTCTGCGGGACTCCCTGCCCCATCAGGCCACCAGCGGGGTGGAGACCATGCGCGCGCTGCGGGATGAAGACCCCTCCTGATGCTTTACGTCGATACCTGCGTGCTGCTGGCGGCTCTCACACCGGAGGCCCACTCAGGCAGCGCAGTGGCCTTTCTTGAGCAGGCCACAGCCCCCCTGGCGATCAGCCCTTGGAGTGCCACCGAGCTCCATTCCGCTCTCGGGCTCAAGGTGCGCACCAAAGCCCTGAGCCCGTCGCAGGCCGAGGAGGTGCTGCAGGGCTTTGAACGCAGCCTGGCCCCAGGCCTTCTGATGCTGGAGGTGGAACCGCAGGACTTCCGTAATGCCAATGCCTGCCTGCGCGGCTGGACCACGGCACTGCGGGCGGCCGATGCGCTTCACCTGGCGATCGCTTCCGGACGGGGCGCCACCCTCTGCAGCCTGGATGCCCCGTTTGTGCTGGCGGCCCAACAACTGGGGCTCGATGCCCAGCTGATTGGGGCTGACTGAACCTCCGTTCAGACCTGAAGGCCCCGCTGCCGGGCCGCCCAGACATGCTTGGCCCAGCCGGGTTTGTAGCCGCGCTCCTGCTCCCGCTGCAGCAGCTGCTCAAACGTGCGGCAGCTCGCTGAGGGTGAACGCCGCCGGGGTCGCTGCTGCTGAGCGGCCTTGGGCCGGTGACGACCTGTGGCGACGATTTCGACCAGCTCGCCATCGAGCTGCTGAAGCCCCCGCCGCTGTTCATCGCGCTCGCCTGTGAGGAACAGGTGGCCGCAGTCGGGACACTGCTGGGTCGCGCTGGGGCAACTGCAGAAACAGAGCGGGCAGTCCTTGATCGGGATGGAGACACCTTCCCGACGCCGCCTTCCGGCCAGGTTCCACTCCCTCTCATCGGTGGGCAGACCGTGGCGGTGGGCGTTGCCGACGTGATCGAGGATCACCGCCTCGTGCTTGCCGGGTGTGGGCCGCAGGGCCCGGCCGACC
>NZ_JAGQBY010000188.1:0-5505 GCF_024345875.1 Synechococcus sp. EJ6-Ellesmere | reverse complement strand
CGCAGGCCCTTTGATCCGCAAGTGCCGTGGAGCCGCCGGCGCTGAAGCGAGCCAGCCAACTATGGGTACTGTGTAGCTTGCCCCTGGATGCTGCCGCTGGCCCCCTGGTCAGCCTGCTGCTGGCCGCACTGTTCCTGGGCAGCAGCCATTCGGTCGCCCATCTCTCACCGTTGCTGGGTGAAATGGTCAGCCAGTTGGGAGTCCTGAACCTGGTGCTGGCCCTGTTCAACCTTCTCCCCGGCCTGCCACTGGATGGAGGCCTGATCGTCAAGGCGCTGGTGTGGCAGTGGACCGGCAGTCAGCGACGAGGCGTCCAGGTGGCCACCGCCATGGGCCGCTTCCTCTCGCTGATGGCCGTGGGCATGGGCACCCTGCTGCTGCTGCGGGGCGGTGGGCTGGGGGCCTTCTGGCTGATCATGCTGGGGTGGTTCGGGCTGGGGGCCTCCAGAAACCAGAACCAGCTCCTGGCGCTGCAGAAGGCCCTCAAGGACCTCAAGGTCAGTGAGGCCTCCCGCCGCCGGTTCCGGGTGCTGGAGGGCGATGCGCCCTTGCGCGAGCTCTCTCGGATGCGCCGTGACGACAGCGACGGCAGTCCCGACTGGGTTCTCGTCTGCGAGCGGGGTCGCTGGAAAGGGGTGATCGGCGACGACCCCCTGCAGACCCTGCCGGTTCAGCGCTGGGATCAGGAACGGGTTCTCGACCACATCGAGCCCCTGAGCAGCCTTCCCAGCATCCAGCATGATGCGCCGCTCTGGCAGGCCGCCCTGCAACTGGATGAGCCCGGCGTCGATCGCCTGCTGGTGCTGGGTTCCGCAGGCCTGCCGAGTGGCACCCTGGAGCGCCCGGAACTCTCGGAAGTGGTGCTGGCCCGCCTGGGACTGCGCCTGCCTCCACCATTGCTGGAGGCCGCCCGGCGCCAGGGAACCTACCCCCTCGGGCTGGCCCTGGCCCAGGTGGCCCGGGGGATCGCCGAGAGTGGTGAGGGCTGATCCACCCCATCTCCCGGCCTTCTCTCAGGACAGTCGAAACCGGTGGCGGCGGCGATCTATCGCCTCCCACTCCTGAGGCCTAAGTGGCTCAACCAGCAACGGGCCTCCCCCCAGGGCACTGATCACCGTGCGGTTGAGGTGGTGCTCCAGCGCAGCCGCAGAGAGCCCTTGAGCTGAGGGTGGAGCCGCTGGGGTCGATCCAAACAGCTCCTGCCACAGAGCGGATGGTGGGTCGATCAGCACGCTGCCGTGCTGCAGGAGCTGGCGCCTGCGCCAGAGCTGGGCGCTGCCCACCCGCTTCTGGCGATCGCTGCCCACCAGATCAGCGGCGGTGCTGCGGGCGAAGCAGTTGGCGGACGGGGGCGTGGCCTCCTCCTGGCCAGGGCTCAGGGCCAGGCCCAGGGGGGCCAAGGACTGCGCAAGCCAGGTGCCTACCAGGCTGTAGGCCAGCTGGCGCTGGCGGGGAGGATCGGGCCAGAGCAGGGCATAGGTGAGGCTCCCGGCATGGAGCACGGCGCCACCGCCGCTGGGCCGGCGCACCAGGGCCACACGGCCCTGCCGGGCCGCGCTTCGCCAGGCCGAAGGGATGGCGCGCTGGTGGTAGCCGAGCGAGAGGGTCGGAGTGCTCCAGGTATAGAGGCGCACAACTCCCTGACCTGGCTTGAGCAACAGCTGATCCAGCAGCCAGTCGTCGATGGCCATCTGCCAGTCGCCGCTCAGGCATAGGGGGGGGATCCAGCGCCAGCTCGACGGAAAAGGGGGATCAGCAGGGGATGCTGGTGCCACCGTGCGACCGCCGTTCAACCCGATCATGCTGGGCGATCTGCTGGTGCTGGTGCCCCTCGGTGTGGTGGCCGGGCTGCTCTCGGGGCTGCTGGGCATCGGCGGCGGTCTGGTGTACTCACCGATGCTGCTGCTGGTGGGCCTTCCCCCCCATCAGGCCCTGGCCACCAGCACCCTGGCGATCGTGCCCACCACCCTGGGGGGAACCTGGGTGCATCTGCGCCAGGGTCGGGTGCTGCCGGCGGCTGGCCTGGCCATCGGTCTCAGTGCAGCCCTGAGCGGGCTGCTGTTCAGCCGCCTGGGGGGACTGCTCAGCGGCTGGCAGCTGCTGGGACTGCAGGCCCTGATGTACGTGACCCTGACCCTGACGATCTCGTCGCGCCGCGACCAGGAGCCGGCACCGTCGCCAGGGCCTGCTCCGTTGCCGGCCCTGGCCCTGGTGGGCAGCCTGGCCGGCCTGGCCGGAGGGCTGTTGGGGGTGGGAGGGGGCCTGTTGATGGTCCCCCTGATGCTGGGAAGCCTGCGGCTGCCGGTGCGCGAAGCCATCCGCCTCAGCACCCTGGCGGTGCTCTGTTCTTCGTCTGCAGCGTCGGTGACCTTCCTGATCGGGGCAAAGGCCCAGGGGACCATCGCCCTCACCCTTGGGGGAACGGCCTCAGTGGCGGCCCGCTGGTCGGCCGCACGGCTGGAGCGGGTTCCGGAGACCCTGCTGGTGCAACTGCTGCGCGGGCTCACCGGCCTGTTGGCCCTCGACAGTGGCCGGCGGGCCCTCAGCCTGCTGCTGGGCTGATCGGATCCCAGAAGCTGGGATCGAGCTCGAAACCCAGCACCGCGGCCATCTGAGCAAGCCCCTGGCGGCAGTTCAGACCCCGCTCCTGGCTCCAGTGATCCAGCAGGAAAAAGCGATGGGTGATCCAGAGCTCGAGGCTCTCCGGCGCGAAGCGGATCCCCTCGTGGCGGCTGAAACCATGGGGTAGAAGCATCGCCACGTGACGGCAGAGCTGGCCACTGCTGCGGTCGAGCACCAGGGGCAGCCAGGGGTGAAGCGCATCGGCCCGCAGGCTCCAGAGGCGTAGTTCAGGCAGTTCGGAGAGCTCGCGGGGATCGTCTGACTGACGGGGCCAGTCGAAATCGAGGCCCAGGGCTCCGGCGGCGGCAAGCAGGTCAGCCGGAGCGCAGGCGCTCCAGGGTTGCAGCGGCGAGAGATCAAGAGTGCGGATACTCTCGGCGGATACAGAGAGGCTGGAGGGAGGTTGAGCCATCAAGAGCTGTGACAGCCCGATGCCATCACCTGGCTTCGGGCGGAACGGAGCCGAACAATGGTGGCGACATCTGTTTCCCATCGTTGGCCATGGTCACAACACTCAGCCAGGCAGAGGTTCTGATTGCCCTGGTGGTCGCCGCCCACGCCGGCATTCTGGCGATTCGTCTCTGCGTCAGCCTCTACCGGGCCTGAATCGAAGGCTCGCCCTTGGCAGGTCGCGCCTGAACTGCTAGAAGCGGGCCACACTTCTCCTTCTCCCCCTTGTCCGCCGCGCAGCAGCTCAGGCCCGTAACCGCACCAAGGCGTCAGGCGGCATCCAGGCGACGGCCAGCCTCGCGATCAGCCGCCGCACCACCCGTGAGTGCAGCGGCAGCGGTGGCCATCCACCAGGGATCGACCGACCGGCAGGAGTTGCTCTGCAGCGTGATTGGCCTCAGCGTCAAGCTGGGCATGACCCTGCTGGCGGGCCTCAGCCTGGTTCATCTGGCTGGTGCCTATCAGCAACGGCTGAACCAGCACGACGAACTTAGTGCCATTCTTCAGATCGAACAAGCCAAACTGCAGAAGGCACAGAAGCGCTTCGATCAACTCTTCGTCACCACCGGTGAGCAGCGGCTGATTCGCGAACAGGATCAGTGGATCGCCCCCAACCGTCTGCGGGTGGTGTGGAACGAACCCACCGAACCCAAGCCCGCCCCTGCCCCAGCCGGCAGGCCCTTGATCAGCACCCAACCGCTCCCGGCCCAGGTTCAGCGCTGAACTCCTGCGGGGTTTTTCCTCCTTGTTGAGTTTCTGACCACACAGAACCGGTCAACCAGCACCTGTTAACGCTATAGGTCGTTGACCGATGCCACAAGGATGCCGTCGGTCGCCTCTGTTCAACGTGACCTTGTGTTGAACTTCGCTCCGCACTCGGCACTGGTTGCTGGCCTTGTCCTTAGGTTGAGGCCCCCCGAACCGCCGCGCCCCGATGGCGTCTGCTTCCAGCGCTCCCACCCCGTCAAGCCCCTCCAGTCCCGGCATGGGCAGCGCTGGGCAGATTGGGACTGTGATGATCACCGGAGCTTCCTCCGGCGTTGGCCTGTACGCCGCCAAAGCCCTGGCCCAGCGCGGCTGGCATGTGGTGATGGCCTGCCGCGATCTGGCCAAGGCCAAGGCAGCAGCCAGTTCTCTGGCGATCCCTGAGAGCTCCCTCACCCACCTGCAGGTGGATCTGGGTGATCTCGAGAGTGTGCGCCGGCTGGTGAACGCCTTCCATGCCACCGGCCGCAGCCTTGACGCCCTGGTCTGCAATGCCGCCGTCTACAAACCACGGCTGAAGGAACCGGAACGCTCGCCCCAGGGCTACGAGATCTCGATGGCCACCAACCATTTCGGGCATTTCCTGCTGATCCAAGCCCTGCTCGACGACCTGAAGAAGTCGAGCCATCCCTCGCGCAGGCTGGTGATCCTTGGAACGGTCACGGCCAACTCCAAGGAGCTGGGCGGCAAGATTCCGATCCCGGCCCCCGCAGACCTGGGAGACCTCTCAGGTTTCGAGGCAGGCTTCAAGGCGCCGATCAGCATGGCCAACAGCAAGGCTTTCAAGCCCGGCAAGGCCTACAAGGACAGCAAGCTCTGCAACATGATCACCACCCAGGAGCTGCACCGTCGTCTGCACGACTCCACGGGGATCATCTTCAGCTCGCTCTATCCCGGCTGCGTGGCCGACACGCCCTTGTTCCGCAACACCCCGAGGGCCTTTCAGACCATCTTCCCCTGGTTCCAGAAGAACATCACCGGCGGTTATGTGAGCCAGGAGCTGGCCGGTGAGCGGGTGGCCCAGGTCGTGGCGGATCCGGCCTTCGCCGTGTCGGGCGCGCACTGGAGCTGGGGCAACCGCCAGAAGGCGAATGGTCAACAGTTCATCCAGGAACTTTCAGACAAGGCCAGCGATCCCGAAACCGCTGCCAAGACCTGGGACCTGTCCATGAAACTCGTCGGACTCGCCTGAGGACACTGTGATGGTGATGCCCCGTCCGCTTCGCTGGTTTGTCTCTCTTGTGCTGGCCGCTGGCTTACTGGTGGGCGGAGTGCTTCTGCTCCCCTTCGCCGACTGGTTGCCCGGAGGAACGGTCGCCGATGTGCCGTTGCAGCAGGTGGTGAACGGCACCAGCTTCAACCGGCTGTTCCCCCCCTCGGATCCAGAATTCCGGGTGACGATGTCGCAGGAGAAGCGGGGGTTCAGCGAGGCGCGCCTGAAACAGGGCGATCAGGTGATTGCCCTGCTGGCCATCTCCGACACGATCACCGCACCGGAAGCCCGAGCCAAGTTCGAGCAGGCTCAGGAGCGCCTCGAGGGCTGGCCGTTGGTGGAGCAGGGGCCCCATGCGAGTGCGCGGCTGGTGGCCGATCGATTCCAGGTGAAGGTGATCGAGCAGGGCAGTGCCCTTGACGCCGATCATCGCCACAGCATTCTTGAACACTTTG
>NZ_JAGQBY010000187.1:0-5537 GCF_024345875.1 Synechococcus sp. EJ6-Ellesmere | reverse complement strand
CCCAGGGCAGCGTGGCGGGTGAGCTGCAGCGCCACCTCATGGGCCAGGGCGAGCTCAAGGCCCAGATGCACGTAGATGCCGGTGAGCTCGACCAGTTCCGCCGCCGCGTCATCGACAAGCTCCTGGCGCTCCCGGGCCAGGTCGGCCTGCTCGGTGTCGGCCTGGGAGCTGACCGAAACATATTCACCGGCCGCCATCGACATCGCTCCGGCCACCAGTCCGGCCGCTCCGGCCAACATGATCGCGCCGTGGTCGGCCTCAGCCGCCGCCACCCCCACCAGCAGGCTGGCGGTGGAGACAATGCCGTCATTGGCCCCCAGCACCGCAGCCCGCAGCCAGCCCACCCGGGACGTGCGGTGCTGCTCCTGATGGCGCATCCAGTGACCGTGGTGCCAACCGTCTCGCTGCTGAGCCATCGCTGTCAACTGGACGCCGAGGTGTAGTAGCGCAGGGCATGGCGCCACAAGCCACGGCTGAGGGCCAGGGACAGCACAGCCATCCCAAGGCTGGCCAGCACCCAGGGCAGGGTGGCGCGGCCCAGGATGGCTTCGGCCGGCACGGTGGTGAGGAAGGCCACGGGCAGCACCAGGGTGAACAGGGTGCGCAGAGCTGGGGGATAGGCGCTGACAGGAAAGCGGCCGGCCACCAGGGTGCTGCGCAACACCTCGGTGGCGTTCCAGACCTTCACGAACCAGATGCTGGCGGCTGCCAGCACGAACCAGAGGCTGTAGAGAATCAGGCCGCTGCAGAGCAGCAGCAGGGTGGTGCCCAGCAGGGTGAGAAGCGATGGAGTGGCCCCCGCCCGTCCCGCCGCCAGCACGATCAGGACCAGTCCGGCCAGCACGCCTGGCAGGCCCCAGGGGGAGAAGCTGCGGGCCGAGAGCCAGAACTGACTGTCGATCGGCTTGAGCAGCACGAAATCGAGGCTGCCGGTGCGCACATGGTTCACGATCGCCCCGAGGTTTGGCTGAAGCAGGGTGCTGGCGAAGCCGTCGAGCAGGGTGTAGATCCCCAGCACCACCAGGGCCTCATCCCAGCTCCAGCCGCCTAGGCCATGGCCGCGGCCATAGAACAACGCCAGCACCACCACGCTGCCGGCCAGGTTGCCCAGCACCGAGAGCAGTTCGATCAACGCGTTGGCCGGATATTCCAGCTCCATCGCCAGAGCCGACGCCCAGAACGCTCTCAGGGTGCGCGCATAGCGCCCCATCAGGCCCCCATCGCCGCATAACGCCGCAGTCCGGCGCGCCAGAGCAGCAGAAAGAGGGGCAACAGCAGGGCCATCCAGGCGGCCATCGTCGCCAGCCCTCCGAGCAGGTCCACGTCGCCGCCCGAGAGCAGCCGGGCCGGAAAGTCGACCATCGAAGGGAAGGGGGTGGCCTGCGCCAGGCGGCGCAGCCCGGGGGGAAAGGCCTCCAGAGGCGCCACCAGCCCGGAGAGGAACAGGTAAGGGATCAGCAGCAGGCGCTCCAGGGCCGCCGCCCGCTCACTCCAGAAGCAGGCCATGGTGATCACCGACTGCAGCAGGAAGCGCAGCAGAAAGGCCAGGTGGATCACCAGCAGGCCCAGCAGCCAGGTGGAGGGCGGCGGCCAGCCGCTTGCCCCCGCCCCCAGCAGCCAGACCGCCAGCACGATCGCCAGCACGAAGGGCACCCGCGTGGCCTGCTCGGCGATGTGGGCGGCCAGGTAGCGCCAGAAGGGGTGCAGCGGTTGCAGCAGGTAGGGGGAGAGGCGCCCCTGCAGAGAGTCCTCCTCGAAGACATGGATCACCCACACCACCGTGAACTGACGCACGACGAAGGCCGCTAAGAAGTAGCGGTTCAGAGCCGCCGGGCTGAGGCTGAGATCAGCGGCCGCTCCGGCACCGCTCCAGAGCGCCAGCATGATCAGCGGCAAGAGGCCGGAGAGGGCCCAGAGAGCGATCTCGGCGCGGTACTCGAGCATGTAGGCGTACTGGACCGAGAGCAGCACCCGCGCCAGCCGCAGCGTGCGTTTCATCCCACCGCCCCCTCACGGAAGAGGCGGCCGATGATCTCCTCCACCGGCGGATCGTTCACCTCCAGATCGAGCACGGGAAAGGTGGAAAGCAGCCGGGAGACGGTGGCCGTGAGCTGATCCCGTGACACCAGCAGGCGCACCCGGTGGCCGGCCAGCGACTCGAGCTCGCCGTAGCCACGGAAGGCCTCGGGCGGGTAGATCTCACCCAGGTCGCAGCAGACCTCCCGGTAAGGGGCGAGCTGCTGGGTCAGCTCCTGCAGGCTGCCGTCGTAGAAGAGCTGGCCCTGGTGGATCAGCAGCACCCGCTGGCAGAGGGCGGTGATGTCGCCCATGTAGTGGCTGGTGAGCAGCACGGTGGCGCCGGTGCGGCGGTTGTAGTCGGCGAGGAACTCCCGCACCCGCGCCTGGGCATTCACATCCAGCCCGAGGGTGGGTTCATCGAGGAAGAGCACGGAGGGGCGATGCAGCAGAGCCGCCAGCAACTCGGCCTTCATGCGCTGGCCAAGGGAGAGCTTGCGCACCGGCCGGCGCAGCTCCTCCCCCAGCTCCAGCATCTCGGCCAGCTCGTCGATGCGGCGACGGGCTTCGGCCTCGCCGATGCCGTAGACCGCCGCATTGACCCGCAGGGAATCGAGCGGGGGCAGGTCCCAGATCAGCTGCTGCTTCTGCCCCATCACCAGGGTGATCGTGCGCAGGAAGGCCGCCTGGCGGCGAAAGGGCCTGAAGCCCGCCACCTCCACGTCCCCGGCACTGGGCTCGATCAGGCCGGTGAGCATCTTGAGTGTGGTGGTCTTGCCGGCGCCATTGGCCCCCAGGAAGCCCACCACTTCGCCAGGCTCGATGCTGAAGCTGACGTCCCGCACCGCCGGAATGTCCTTGAGCCGGCGGGCGAAGAAATGGCGCAGGGTTCCGCCCAGACCAGGCTGCTTGTCGGCCACCCGGAAGCTCTTGCCGAGGCCGCGGGCCTGGATGATCGGCATCTCAGACCGCCCCCTGACCCGAAGCGACGGGGGGTCTTCCGCAGCCGCTCAATCGTCTTCCTCGCCTTCCAGAAGAAGGGAATGGAAGGCTGTGTAGAGATCGGCGTGCTCGGCCGCCAGGCGAGGGTCGGCCCGGGGTGGGGTGCTGCGACCAGGCCCTGATCGCCGGCCGGGCTGGGACTGGGTGGCTGGGGCTGCTGACTGGCCGGCCGGAGCACGGCGCTCGCTGGCCTCCTGGGCGGAGCGGTTCGCCTCGAGGCCGCGCAGACGCTCCATCAGGTGGGGCGGAACAGTGCCGTCGGGGCTCACCTGCATCAGCTCGCGAAAGAGCTGCTCAGGGTCACGCTCCAGCTCCACCTGGTGACGTTGCTCGCTGGCCCTGGGCTTGGCGCTGACGGGCGGCGTCGGTGCTGGCAGTGGCTGGGGCAGCTGACGGCCGAGCTGGCGAAGGCGCTCGAGGCTGTGGGCGTCGAAGCTCATGGCAGCAGGAGCGTTGGGGTCAGGAACAGCCGAGGGTGTCGCGGGTGACACGGCCCGTGACGGGGTTGGTGCCGCTGGCGATGGCGCACAGGGAAGTGAGCACATCCCCGCGCAGGGGCACATTGGTGAAGTCAGCCCCCTCGATCGCCACGTCCACGAACTTGGTGTTGAACGCGAAGGCATCTTCAAGCACGGCCTCCCGCAGGTCGGTACCCTCGAGCACCGCCGAGTCCAGGGTGGCCTCTCGCAGGTCGACGCCGTGCATGTCGGCGTCCTGGAGCTTGGCGCCGAACAGGCTGGCGTTGCGCATGTCGGCGCCGGAGAGATTGGCGTCGCGCAGGTTGGTGAGATTGAACGTGACACCGCGCAGGTCGGCGTCGTGGAAATCAGCGCCGATCAGCACCTGTTTGGCGTAGTCCATCGCAGCTGTGGCCGGAGCAGCAGGCAGCAACAACAGCAGCGCCAGCAGGCCACAACCCAGCCAGGCCACCAGGCCCGAGACCAGCGAACGCAGCGGGGCAGCCATGGCAGGGAAGGGACAGCAAGGGAACCCTAGGAAAAGCCGGTGATCAGACCCTTGACCCAGAGCAGAACGCAACGCGCCCGAAGCCGTAGCGCCCTGCCCGGGGCCTGGGCCGAGCAGCGCGCCTGGCGGCTGCTGCGCCAGCGGGGCTGGCGGCTCCTCTCCAGCCGCTGGCGTTGCCGCTGGGGTGAGCTGGACCTGGTGGTGGCCAAACCGGGCCGGCTGCTGCTGGTGGAGGTGAAGGGCCGCCGTCGCTGCGGCGCCGATGGCTGGGGCGTGGCCGCCCTGGGAGTCGTCAAGCGCCGGCGGCTGGCCAGGGCCCTGAACTGCTGGCTGGCCGAGCATCCCGAGCAGGCCCAGCATCCCCTGGAGGTGGTCTGTGCCCTGGTGCCCCTGCCGCCGACGGGCGGTGCTGTGCGCTGGCTTCGCCTTGAGTCACTCGCGGCGGCTCAGGGGGACGACTGAGCTCCCGCTGGTCCCGGCAGCGGAGATGCCGGCTGGCTGAACTCCACGGTGCAGCGGTAGCGGTAGTTGCCCATGCCCACCGTCATCTCCTGGCAGCGGTGCCGGCCCGGGATGGCACCGCGCGGCACCAGTTGCCGGGCCCGCTGCAGCGCATTGCCCCTGTCCCAGACGGAGTCGGCGCTGACGCTGCCCGAGCGGGCCGGCGCCACCCAGGCCAGGCAAGGCAGAGCAACTGCCACGCAGAGCAGCCACGGGGCCAGAGAAGGCCTCAGGCAGCGGACGGATCGGATCGAAAGGGTGCGGATCGAAGGGCTGATGAGGATGGGGGCCATTGCGACCTGGCAGGTCTCTGAACCAGAGATAGCCAGGGAACAGCCGCCCGGCCGGGCAATCTGGAAGGCCCGCCCAGCCACACCCATGTCATTCGGGGGCCACCACAGCCGCAAGCGCTTCGGCCAGCACTGGCTCACCGATGCCGCCGTGCTGGAGCGGATCGTGGCGGCGGCGGAGCTGCAGCCGGGGGAGCGGGTGCTGGAAGTGGGCCCGGGCCGCGGAGCCCTCACGGAACGGCTCCTGGCCACAGCGCTGGGGGAGCTGCATGCCATCGAACTCGACCGCGACCTGGTGGCCGGCCTGCGCCAGCACTTCGCTGGCGATGAACGCTTCCAGCTGCTGGAGGGCGACGTGTTGCGCCTGAATCTGCCTCCGGCCGACAAGGTGGTCGCCAACATCCCCTACAACATCACCGGCCCACTGCTGGAGCGGCTGGTGGGCCGGCTCGACCGCCCCCTGGCCAGCCCCTACCGACGCCTGGTGCTGCTCGTGCAGCAGGAGGTGGGCGAGCGCATCCGGGCGGTGGCCGGCAGCAGCGCCTTCAGCGCCCTGAGCGTGCGCCTGCAACTGCTGGCGCACTGCCGCTCGGTCTGCGCCGTGCCACCGCGCTGCTTCCAGCCGTCACCGAAGGTGATGTCGGAGGTGATCGTGATCGATCCCCTGCCGCCATCGGAGAGGCTGGAGCCGGAGCTGGCCGGGCGGCTCGAGGGCCTGCTCAAGCGCTGCTTCGCGGCCCGCCGCAAGATGCTGCGCAATTC
>NZ_JAGQBY010000186.1:0-5681 GCF_024345875.1 Synechococcus sp. EJ6-Ellesmere | reverse complement strand
TGCTGAACACGCCCAAGTGGAATGAGGCCTTCGGCAACGTGGTGGTCGAGGCGATGGCCTGCGGCGTGCCCGTGGTGGCCTACGCCCGTGGCGGCCCCGGGGAGCTGATCGTGCCGGGGGTCACCGGGCTGCTGGTGCCCCCCGACGACGTGGCTGCCCTGACCCTGGCGGCTCGTGCTGCTGCGGGGCTGGAGCGCTCCTCCTGCCGCCGCTGGGTGGAGCGCCACGCCTCCAGGGAGGCCTTCGCCGAGCGGATCGAGACCTGGATCCAGGTGGGTCTGCGCCCGGCCTAAGTTCGCAGCGACTCAGGCGCCACCCGTGTCCCCGCCCCCTTCCCGTTCCCCGGATGGGGGCCAACCCGCTGCTGGCCGCTGGGCGGTGCTGGGCCTGATCCTGGTGCTGGGCATCGCCTTGTTTGTCTGGCAGCTCGGTGCCACGGGGCTGGTGGATGAGACACCTCCCCTGTTCGCCGCTTCCGCCCGGGCCATGGCCGAAACCGGCCAATGGCTGATTCCCCACGTCAATGGGCTGCCCCGCTACGACAAGCCGCCGCTGATCTACTGGCTGATGGGGCTGGGCTACGGGATCCCCGGCCAGGAACAGTGGAACCCCCTGGGCACCTGGGCCGCCCGCCTGCCCTCGGCCCTGGCGGTGATCGCCGTGATGCTCAGCCTGGGATACACCCTGCTGCGCTGGCCCCAGTCGAGTGGGGGGCTGCGCTCCGCCTGCACCGCCCTGGGGGCGGCCCTGGCCTTCGCCCTCTCGCCGTTGATTCTGCTCTGGGGGCGGATCGCTGTCAGCGATGCCCTTCTCACCGGTTGTCTGGCCGTGTCGCTGCTGCTGTTCTGGCAGGGCTGGGCTGAGCCCCGCCGAGCGGTCTGGCCCGCCTGGATGGTGCTCGGCCTGGCGGTGCTGGCCAAAGGGCCGGTGGCCCTGGTCCTGGCGGGTCTGACCCTGCTGGGGTTCGGGCTCAGCCAGCGCCGCCTGGGGGCGCTCTGGCGACGGCTGCGGCCCCTGCCTGGCCTGGCGCTCACGGCTCTGGTGGCCCTGCCCTGGTATCTGGCGGCTCTGGCGCTGGAGGGCGAGGCGTTCTGGACCAGCTTCTTCGGCTACCACAATGTGCAGCGCTTCACCACCGTGGTGAACCAGCACCTGCAGCCCTGGTGGTACTTCGCTCCGGTGCTGCTGGTGGCCGGCCTTCCCTTCACCCCCCTGCTGCTGCTGGGGCTGCTCAGGGCCCTGGGCCGCTGGTGCCGCCGCTGGAGCGCTCCGCTGCTGGCCCAGCGCGCCTCCCGGCCCGGGCCCGCCGGCTCCCTGGCCAGTTACGCAGCCTGCTGGCTGCTGGCGGTGCTGATCTTCTTCACCCTGGCTGCGACGAAGCTGCCCAGTTACTGGTTGCCGGCCACGCCGGCCGCGGGTCTGCTGATCGCCCTCACCGCCGCCGAGGGCGGGCGGGCCAGCCGCTGGGCCCTGGGGGCCTCCGTGGCGCTGATGGCCTTGCTCACCTGGGTACTGACGCTTTCGCCCCGCTGGATTCCCCTGATCAACGATCCGGAGATGCCAACCCTCCCAGCGGAGTTGCTGGCCAGCGGGCTGGTGCTGCGGGCGGCGGCCTGCTTCGCCCTGGCCACCCTGGCCGGGATCTGGCTTTGCTGGAAGCCGATGCCGCGGCCCTGGGGGCTGGTGCCCGCCCAGCTGCCCCTGGTGCTCTTCCAGCTGCTGGCAGTTCTGCCGATGTGGAGTCTCGGGGACGGGGTGAGGGGGCTGCCCGTGCGGACTGTGGCCGAGCAGGTGCGGCTGGCGCGCCGGGGCTCTGAGCCCCTGGCGATGGTGGGCATCCTCAAGCCGTCGCTGCATTACTACACCCGCCAGGTGGTGCTCTACGAGGGCATCTCCCCCACTGCGCTGGTGAACCTGGCCGACCGGCTGGAGAAGGAACATCGTCAGGGGTTGAGCCCCAGCTCTCCTGAGGCTCAACCCACCGTGTTGGTGGTGATTGATCAGGGCACAGCCCAGGAACCTCACTGGCAGGGCCTGGCTCCCGATGAGCTGGGCCGCTCGGGGCTCTACCGGCTCTGGCGACTCGATCGGGCCCGGCTCCAGCGGCGGGCCGCCCCCCGTCCGGTGCCGGAGCGTTACTGACCTTCGGCCTCCTCCGGGTTGCGGCGGCAGAGGCCGCAGTGGCCCCAGCGGGCCAGTTCGCCAGCGGGGGCAGGGCTGCCACAGGCCGTGCAGATCCCCAGCCCGTGCACGTCCACCCGGCTGGGATGGGCTGCCCAGACCCGGGCGATGTCCTCACTGCCAGGGAGTCCGGTGGCCGTGGCCTGGTGCTGACGGAAGCGCAGGTCGCGGATGGGAAAACCGGATCCGCGCAGGGCGCCCAGCAGCTGGTGGCGGTTGTAGCGCAGGGCCTGCAACCACTGGGGATGCTGCGCACCGACCGTGAGCACGCCGCCCTGGAGGCTGAGGGGGCGGCAGTGGGGGGCGAGCTGGTCGCCGGCGATCCGAGGCCAGGCCTGCCAGAGGGCGGCCAGGCTTCCGGCCCGACGCCACTCCTGCTGCATCTGCTCCAGGCACGAGCCCACCGCCACGATCGGTGCGGGTGGTGCCGGCATCAGCACGCTCACGTTGCCGATCCGGCGCACCTGATCCCGCGAAGCCTTGGCCATGGCCTCAGGCTAGGGAGTGAGGGTGCGGGCAACCGTCCGTGGTGAGGCGGGCCACAGCGGCTACCCTCCGGTTTGACCCGCTTCGACCCATGGGCTTCTTCGACCGGCTCAGCCGCCTGCTGCGGGCCAACCTCAACGATCTGGTCAGCAAGGCCGAGGATCCCGCCAAGATTCTCGATCAATCCGTGGCGGACATGCAGTCCGACCTGGTGAAACTGCGCCAGGCCGTGGCCACCGCCATCGCCAGCCAGAAGCGGATCCAGAATCAGGCCGAGCAGGCCGAGTCCCAGAGCCGCACCTGGTATGAGCGCGCTGAGCTGGCCCTGAAGAAGGGTGAGGAAGATCTCGCCCGCGAGGCACTCAGCCGTCGCAAGACGTACCAGGACACGGCCACCGCCCTCAACAACCAGCTCAACGGCCAGGCCGGCCAGGTCGACACCCTCAAACGCAGCCTCACGGCCCTCGAGGGCAAGATCGCCGAGGCCAAGACCAAGAAGGACATGCTCAAGGCCCGCGCCCAGGCGGCCCAGGCCCAGGAGCAGCTTCAGAGCGCTGTCGGCAACCTCGGCACCAACTCCTCGATGGCCGCCTTCGAGCAGATGGAGGAGAAGGTGCAGGCTCTTGAAGCCCGCAGCCAGGCTGCTGCGGAACTGGCTGGCGCCGATCTCGAGAGCCAGTTCGCGGCCCTTCAGGGGGGCAGCGATGTGGATGATGAACTGGCCGCCCTGCGCAACCGCCTCGAGGGGGGTGCCGCCGCTGAGCCGCTGCTGCCCGTCAGCGCCGAAACGCCCAAGCTGGAGCCCGTTCAGGCGGCCCAGGTGGACGCCGAACTCGAAGAGCTCAAGCGCTCGATCGACAAGCTCTGAGCCCCGCGGGGGGAGGCGATCCACCAGACGACCCAGCCCGGCTCCATACAATCCCTGCAGCTGAACTGGGTCCGTGGCCGTTGCTGTTTTCACCGATGCCAACTTCGAGGCTGACGTGCTCGCCGCCTCAGGCACGGTTCTGGTCGATGTGTGGGCCTCCTGGTGCGGCCCCTGCCGGCTGATGGCTCCTCTGATGGACTGGGCCGCGGCTGAATACGGCGACAGACTTCTGGTGGGCAAGCTCGAAGCCGACCCCAACCCCGCCGCCCGCGACAGCCAGAAGATCCAGGGCCTTCCCACTCTCATCTTGTTCCGTGAGGGTCAGGAACTCGCCCGCCATGAGGGCGCCATGGCCAAACGTCATCTCAAGGCCTTCCTGGATGCCCATCTCTGAACGGGTCACCCGCCTGGGTCAGGGGGTTTTCGCCCGCAACGACCGTCGCAAGATCGCCTACGGCGAGGGCCTGCTGAATCCGGAATTGCCCGCCGGGAGGCCGCCGCTGCTGGATCTCTCCCTCGGCTCCACCGACCTGGCCCCGCCCCCGGTGGCGCTCGAGGCCATGGCCTCAGCCCTGCAACAGCCCAGCAGTGCCTCCTACTGTCTCCACGGTGCCACCCTGCCGTTCAGGGAGGCGGTGGCGGCCTGGGCCCAGCGCCGCTTCGGCGTGACGGTTGACCCCGAGCGTGAGGTGCTGCTCCTGGTGGGGTCCCAGGAGGGCACGGCCCACCTGCCCCTGGCGGTGCTGAACCCCGGCGAGCCGGCGCTGCTGCTGGATCCCTATTACCCCTCTCACCGCGGCGGGCTGCACCTGGCCTCGGCCTGCACCGAGTTGCTGCCCCTGCGCGCCGATCAGGGCTGGCGGCCCCCCTTCGAGGCGATCTCTCCGGTCGCCTGGGATCAGCTGAGGCTGATGGTGCTCGGCTTTCCCCATAACCCCACGGCCACGGTTGGGGAGCAGGCGTGGCTGGACCAGGCCGTCGCACGGGCCCAGCGCCATGGCTTCGTGCTTGCCCACGACAACCCCTATGTGGATCTGGCCCTCGAGGGCGAGGCGCCGGCGCTGTTGCGCAATCCCCACTGGCGCAGCTGCGGCATCGAATTCTTTTCCTTTTCCAAAAGCTGGTGTCTGGGTGGCTTTCGCCTGGCCTTTGCCATCGGCGCCGAGCCCCTCATCACCGCCCTGCGCCAGCTCAAGGGTGTGGTCGATTTCAACCAGTCGCTGGCTCTGCAGGCCGGGGCGATCGCCGCCCTGGAGCAGGCGCCTGAGTGGCCGGCGCAGCTGCGGAAGGTGTATCGGCTGCGCCGCGACCGCATGGCGTCGGCCCTCGAGGCCCAGGGCTGGGCGCTGCAGCGGCCCTCGATGGCGCTCTACCTCTGGCTGGGCCTTCCGGAGGTGGCCCGGGCCCGGGGTCTCGATTCGGAGTCGTTCTGCGCGGCCCTGCTGGAGGCCACTGGCGTGGCCCTGACTCCCGGCAATGGCTTCGGCCCCAGCGGCGAGGGCTGGATGCGGCTGGCTCTGGTTCACCCGGTGGAGGAGCTGGAGGCGGGCGCCGAGAGGATTGGCGAGTGGTTGCGAAGCCTCAATGGGCCCCTGAGTCCCAGCCATTGAGGACGCCGTGATCGGCCGGATTCAGGCGGCACGGCTCCATCCGGGCGCCCAGCTGGTCCCGGCCCCGCCGGCGCCGCGGCTGCCCTGGCGGCTCCTCTGGTGGCCCTGCTGCGGCAGTACCGAGCAGCGGCTGGAGCAGGACCTGGCCTCCGGCGGTCAGCCACCGCTGGCGCTGCTGGCCGGCCACCAGCGTTTCGGCCATGGCCAGCGGGGCCGGCCCTGGATCTCCCCGCCGGGTGGGGTGTGGCTCAGTGCGGCCCTGCCCTGGCCAGCGGAGCCCTCCACAAGTGCGGCGCTGGGGCTGGCGGTGGCGGTGGGCCTGGCCCTGCAGCTCGAAGCACTTGGACTGACTGTGCAGCTCAAGTGGCCGAATGATCTGCTCGTGGACGGGCACAAGCTGGCGGGTCTGCTGCCGCGCCTGAGCCTGAGGGGGGGCGTGATTCGTCTGGCCCGGGTGGGGGTCGGCCTCAACGGTCACAACCGGGTGCCGCCTGGGGCCATCAGCCTGCGCGAGGCTCTCGGGCGACGCACCACGG
>NZ_JAGQBY010000185.1:0-5694 GCF_024345875.1 Synechococcus sp. EJ6-Ellesmere | reverse complement strand
CCGGGATCCGCTCCTCAATCGACACGTAGGAGAACAGGGAGCCGCTGCGCTCCCGGTGACCTCGCATCTGGACTGGGCAGTTGGCCCATTTTCGCAGATTTGGGCGGGTTTTTCAGCAAACTCCTAGGCTGAAAGGCCTCTGCTGGAACGGGTTTGCAGGACGCCCCCTCGATGGAGATGCTGAGCCTGTTCCCCCGCTACGTGCTCAAGGGGCACCTGCCGGACGCTCTGCTGACCCAGCTCATCACCCTGGCGGGCCAGGTGCTTGCCGATCCGGACACGTCTCCGGATGCCTCGGTGAAGCTGGCCGGTCAGCTGGATCAGCAGCGCGAGCTGGCGCCCCAGCACCCGGCCGTGACCAGCCTGGCCAATGCGGTGATCCTCCCGGGTTGTGATCACTGGATCCGCCATGTGATCGAGCGGCAGCCCCCCCAGGGCCGTGGTCCCTGGATTCCTGGTCGTTACGGCCTGCAGCTGGTGGATGTCTGGCTCAATGCCCAGCGCTGTGGCGATTACAACCCGGTCCACACCCACGGCGGCAGCTTCTCCGGGGTGGTGTTCCTGAAGGTGCCCCCCCAGATCCGACCCGACAGCTTCGACGGCCAGCTCTGCTTCCACGGACCGGAGGAGTGGCACATCCAGAGCTTCCACACCGGCATGGTGCACTACGCCCATCCGGTGCCGGGCGACTTCTACGTGTTCCCCGCCTGGCAGCCCCATTCGGTGCCGCCGTTCCGGGGTGAGGGGGAGCGCTGGTCCCTGGCCTTCAACGTGATCGCCGTGCCTCAGCCGGCTGGGCTGCGGCCCCCCGCGGCCACGTCCAACGCCAACGTGAATCTCTCACTCTCGAGCCGCCGCCCCAAGCCCGGGGGCTTCTCCTGAGCGTGACCGGCACTCGGCTCTGGCCATCCCTGGCCCTCTCGATCCCCGGGGGACATCGGACTGCTCGGTTCGGGCTCCGGCTGCTGGCCTTCCTGGTGGCGTTGCTGTTGCCGGTGTTGCTCGTCTCAGGCGGGCTGGCGGTTGAGCGCAAGGGGCTCGATGGCACTTCTGGCACTCAGCGACTTGTCCCCCACACGATCGCGATCGAGAGCCAACCGTTTCATACCGACCTGCTGCGAACCTCCCGGCGCTGGCATGAGGCTCCCATCGGCCAGGTGGTCGGCGAGAGCCCACGGGACACTCTGCTGAATTTCTATGTCGTGATGGCCAAGGTCTACGGCATGCTTCAGGATCTGGTGGCCAACCCCACGGCTGAACCTGGCCTGTTCTGGTCGGCCTCCACCCTCGAGCGTGCAAGGGAAGCCAACGATTATCTCCAGGAGGCCATCACCGCCCTTGATGTTCATGCCCTGCCCCAGAGCATCCGCCACGATCTGGCGATGGAGTATGCGCTCAAACTGAAGACGCTGTTGGATTACAGCTTCATTAACTCCCTGGAACCTTTTGACATCCCTGATCGCGCCGAGATTGTGCGCTTGTCGGAGCAGCATGCCAACGGTGTCGGCTACTGGAGGATTCCAGGAACGTCGATTGCACTAACGGACAAGAAAGAAGGTCCCCTGCCTGCTCACGATTATTTCTTTTCAGCTGAAACGATTGCTGAGATTCCTGTTCTCTACGAGAAAATCCGTGGCTTTGCTCCCCCAAGCGGGGATTTTTTCACGCCAGGCTTCTACGAGAATTATTCCGCCACTCCTGGCTATATCTTGCCGCCCAAGTGGTATTTGATGTTGCCTGCGTGGCTGCGCCTTGGACTGCTTGAGCGCATGGCGCTCGGTCAGACGCTCGCTCAGCTCCTTCTGGCGGCGTTGCTCTGGGCTGTGTTCCTGGTCCTGTCCAGCCTGCTGTTGGGCCTCTTCTTCAGGACGTACCGGCATCTGCCCAGCCGCCAGGGAGATCAGGGTCAGCTTCTCAGGGGTCGGCGGATCGACATGGCCTGGCTGCGCGTTCTCCTGATCGGTTTCATTCCTCCCCTGGCCTGGTTCATCGAGGTGCTGATCGATGATTATGTGAACATCACCGGTGGCATGCTCATCGCCACCAAGTCCTTCTTCTACATCGTTTCATTTCTGGGCCTTGGGCTGCTTGCCTTTCTGAGCTTTGAGGCTGTGGGACGCTCCATTTCCCGCTGGATCGTCGTGCTCTTGGGTCATCCCTCCGACCTTCAGCTACGCCGAGTCAGCAATCTGATCATGCCCCTCTGCCGGGTGTTCGGCGGTCTGGTTGCCATCATCACGTTCTACCGTCTGCTCGATCTCCTCGGGCTACCGCCTCAGACGGTGCTGGCTTTTTCTGCGGTGCCGGGTCTGGCTATTGGTCTGGGAGCCTCGAAGTTGCTCGGCAATCTCTTCGCGGGGCTCTCGATACAGACTGATCGCCCTCTGAAGGTGGGTGAGTTCTGCCAGATCGGAGAGCATGAGGGATTCGTCACCAAGATCGGTCTGCGTTCGCTTGAGCTGAACACGATCGAGTCGAGAGACACCATTCCGAATTCCCTGGTGGCTGAACAGAAGGTCACCAACTACTCCGTACGCGGTGGTGACCCTGCTGAGCCTTCGCTCCAGGGATTGGATCTGCGCCTGGTGATCGATCAGCCCATCGCTCCGTTTCAGATTCACGAACTGTTCCGCTTGCTGAATCGCGCCATGGCGGACAGCACCGATCTTCGCCTTCCTTTTGCCAGTCTTGATCCGTCAGTTGACGATGGCTTGATCCTCACGTGCCATGCCCAGGTGGAGGCCTCCGATTGGCAGCGCTACCTGGAGGTGCGTCAGCGCTTCATCATTCGCCTGCGCCAGATCGTGTCTCAGGTGAACCTCAGCCGTTTCCGATTCAGCGTGGCTTTCGACACCCCCGATTCCATCCTGCAGACGATTCCCCATCTCGTGGGTGAGGTCTTTGCGGCCCACCCCCTTGTCCATCTGCTGAGCTGTCGCTTCCTGAGCATCAATGACTTCAGCTTCGACTATTACGTGGAATATCAGTCGGATCAGCCCAGCCTGGATCTGTTCGAGGAGGAGCACGGCCGAGTGCTCTGCGCGCTGATCGAAACATTCCGGCAGCGGGGGATCGAGATTCCTCTGCCAACCGCCGTGGAGCTCTCGGAACGCCCGGTCTCCCTCTTGGCTCCCGCCGCACCACCTGCCCCGGCGCACTCCTGACGGCCGCCTGGCGGCAATTCACGCTTGCCAGCCCGGGCCTGCCACCATCGCCATTGATGCACACCCTCTGCCGTGAGCAGCGTCAGCGCCGAGCCTTCCCCCGCCGTGTCCTCGTCGGCTTGCGGCCCCGCCTGGCGGAACGCCTGGTACCCGGTGGCTTTCCTGCGTGATCTGGATCCGGCCCGGCCTACGGGGTTCACCCTCCTCGGCGACGACCTGGTGCTCTGGTTCGACCGCAAGGGTGATGCGGCCCAGCCAGGAGGCCAGTGGCGTGCCTTTGCCGATGTCTGCCCCCACCGCCTGGTGCCGCTCTCCGAGGGGCGGCTCAATGCCGCCGGTGAGCTGGAGTGCCCGTACCACGGCTGGACGTTCGACGGTCAGGGCCGCTGCACCGCCATCCCCCAGGCCAGCGAGGGCAGTCAGCCCAGCGATCGGCGCAGCTCCTGCCGCGCCTACGCCACCGCTTCCGGCCAGGGGATGCTGTTCGTGTTTGCCGGCGCGCCCGAGGCGGCCGCCGCGGTGCCCCTGCCCCTTGTCCCCGTGCTGGAGGAAACGGAAGCTGGCTGGCTGGTGCAGGACACCTTCCGCGACCTCCCCTACGACGCCCTCACCCTGCTGGAGAACGTGCTCGATGTGAGCCACGTTCCCTTCACCCATCACGCCACGGTGGGCCGGCGCGAGACGGCCGGCCCGGTGGACCTGCGGCTGGAGCAGGCCGGCCCCGGAGGCTTCAGCGGCGTCTGGGAGGAGGGCCCGCGCCGGGGCAAGCTCGGCAGCCAGTTCACCACCTTCCTTGCTCCCGGCCTGATGTGGCACGACCTCACGGCCCGTGGCTTCGCCCGCATCCTCACCGTGGTGTACGCCACGCCGACCCGGCCGGGTGAGTGCCGGCTGTTCGCCCGCTTCCCGTTCCAGTTCGAGTCCTCCTGGCCGGGCCGGCTGCTGCGCCTGCGCCCCCAGTGGCTCCAGCACATCGGCAACCACACCGTGCTGGAAGACGACCAGATCTTCCTGCACTGGCAGGAGCGGGTGCTCGAGGCCCGCGGCGGCAGTGCTGCCCTCAGCCGCGCTTGCCACCTGGCCACCGGCGCCGATGCCTACGTCAAGGCCCTGCGCGACTGGGTGGTGCGTGGGGCGGGCGAACCGTTCCCGGATCAGCCGCTGCCGCCCCGCCTGGGCCGCCGCGCGCTGGTGGAGCGCTACGAGAGCCACACCCGCCACTGCCGCAGCTGCTCCGGCGCCCTGCGCCAGATCCGGCGCTGGCGGCCACTGCTGGCCCCCCTGGCCTGGCTGGCCCTGCTGGCGATCGCCTGGTTCCACACCCTGCCGGTGCTGATTCCCGCGGCCCTGGTGGCGGTGGCCGCGGGCTTTGGGTCCTGGAAGCTGGGGCAGTGGGAGCGGCTGCTGCTGATGGGCAGCGATCAGCCCCCCCGCAACCGCCGCTGAGCGGTGCCTCAGCCGCTGTGCACCACGGGAATGTCGCTCAGGCGGGTGGTGGCGGCCCGTGACAGGCGCTGGCGCTTCATCGCCCAGGCCGGTTGGAGGCCGCAGGCGGCCCACTGCACCGTGCCGCGGCCGTAGCGGCGGTTGAGGCCGTCGATGGTGGCCATCAGCACCTCCCGGCGCCGCTGCTGCTCCGGCGGCAGCGGTGCCAGCAGATGGTGCTGCAGCTGCTCCCGCGGCTGCAGGTTCTGCAGCATCACCCCGGCCTTCTGCAGGGGCTTGTGGGGGCGGAACAGCCGCTCGGCCAGGGGCAGCGCCGCCGCCAGCAGCACACTGGTGTCGTTGCTGGCCAGGGGCAGCGACACCGTGGCGGCGTTGGCGTAGAAGCGGGTGCCGTTGAAGGGGCTGCTGCGCACGAACACGGTGATGGCGCCGGCGCGCTGGCGCTGGCGGCGCAGCTTCTCGGCGGCGCGGCTGAGGTAGGTGGCGATCGCCTCGCGCAGTGGGCCCAGCTCGCGGATCGGTTCGCTGAAGCTGCGGCTCACGCAGGTTTCCTGCTTGGCGGGTGGGGCCGCCACCAGGGGCAGGCAGCTGTGGCCCCGCAGTTCCTGCTGCAGGCGCAGCCCCACCACGCCGGCTTTGCTGCGCAGCTCACCACTGGCCAGCTCGCGCAGCTGGAGCGCATTGGCCACGCCGCGCAGCCGGCACCAGCGCGAGAGCTTGCGGCCGATGCCCCAGACGTCCTCGATCGCCATGGCCGCAAGCCAGGGGTCGGGATCGGCCAGCGCCCCCAGATCGAACACACCGCCGTGGGCCGGATCGCCCTTGGCCAGCTTGTTGGCCAGCTTGGCGAGCACCTTGGAGGGGGCGATCCCCACCGCCACCGGCAGCCCCAGGTGGCGCCGCACCTGCCGGCGCAGGGCGCGCCCCCAGGCGCTGAGGTCGCCGGCTTCGGGGCCAGCGGCGGTGGCGGCGGGGCGGCGCAGCCGGCCGAAGGCCTCATCGATCGAATAAACCTCCAGCTCCTCCACCCAGGGCTCAAGGGTGAGCATCAGCCGCTGGCTCATGTCGGCGTAGAGGGCGTAAT
>NZ_JAGQBY010000184.1:0-5737 GCF_024345875.1 Synechococcus sp. EJ6-Ellesmere | reverse complement strand
TTCAAGCTGCGCGGCACCGAAAAGGTGAGTGCGGTGTTTGGCCTGCACGTGATCGCCTACAACCTGATCAGGCTGGGCAACCTGCTCAAGCCGGTGATGGCAGCGGGATGAGCAGCGGATTGCCCAGAGGTGTGGCCAGGCGGCCCCGATCCAGGCAGCTCCAACGGGGCAAAACACCTGAAATGGGCGTTCTGAGCCGCTGATTCGCTGAAAACCAGCCCGGACGGAGCGTGATCAGCTCTCAGGAGGGAAAAACGCGGGCGTTCAGGTGGTTTTTCCGCAAACTCTTAGTCCCGCAGAACTCAGACCGCTGACTGAGAAATCTGGAATGACGGAACATGGCGAGCTTTTACCAGGCAATACCATAGAGATACATTATGTTTACAGCACTGCACACGTGAAGCCCGGTCCAACCCTTGCAGCCTGCCTCAGCAAGGACAATCTCAATCCACAGCTGAGGGTTGAGGCCGTAGTTGCGGTTCTTGTAAATGATAGTAGTGCAGCAGATTTTGTGAAGATGACCCAGATCTCCGCTGTGAATGGTTACAACGCATCCCCCAATATACCCGACAACCTTGGAGAGCCCGTGACATACGCAGGCTCCACTACAGGTCCCAGCTATAATCTCAAACCTTCTCCTCTTCAAGTCACTTGGAATGTAAGGCCAAATGTCACTAAGGTCGATATCTTGTCAGTTGCCCAGTGGTTTAAGTCAAATCCTTTTAATGAGGACCATGCCCATGGTGTTCGCAACTTGGTGTTAGACCCAGATCTGCTTTCGCCTGTTCAGGCTTCAAAGTAAATGCATTGAACCCTTTTAAAAAAAGCCCTCTGTGCTGACTGGATTCTTGATCTGGGCGCTGATGGGGGTGACAAGGGTGGCGAGATCGTGGTTATCGGCTGAGTGAGACTCATTTCCTAGCCGGAGCCACGCCGATCCGGAAGTCCCGGCAAGGGCGATTTTCGAGGTGCCCTTAAACCGGTATGATGAGGTACCAGCAGTTTGTGCACCAAGCACGACCTGCGCCAAGGTCACAGTGGAGACTGCAATGAGCGCGTTTGATTTCATTGTCATTGGCGGTGGCAACGCTGGGGCTGTGATCGCAGCACGGCTATCTGAAGACAGCACAGCTACCGTGTTGTTGATTGAAGCTGGCCCACACTATCGGACAATTCAAGAAACACCTGCAGATCTGCTTGATTCACGCGCCGTCTCCGTAGAAAGCCATGATTGGAATTACATCACTGAAGTGATACCCGGAAGAGAATTTGCCTACGCTCGAGGCAAGGTCACGGGTGGATGTTCTGCCGTGAATGGTTGCATTTCTCTGCGGGGCCTCAAGCAAGACTTCAGAGAGTGGGCTGCACTCGGAAACAAAGGATGGGACTGGGAAGACATCCTACCTTTGTATAAACGGATCGAAGATGACCGGGACTTTGGCTATGCTTCGCATCATGGATCAGAAGGTCGCATCCCGATTCAACGGTTCAAGCCGAATGAATATTCTCAGGTGGTCAAAGGTTTCTGCAGCACGGCAATGGCCAATGGATACCATTGGGTGCCTGATCACAACCATCCCCGCGGTTACGACGGTGTAGGGCCAATCCCAATGAATCGGGCTGGAGACGGCACACTGCGCATCTCAAGTTCAATTGCCTATTTGCTTGAAGCACAGACGCGTAACAACCTGACGATCATGGATAAGACGCTTGCCAGGAAAGTGGTATTTCATGGAAAAAGAGCCACTGGAGTGGAGGTTGTCACGGCAAGTGGAAGCGTGGAGACGATTCAGGCAGGAGAGGTGATCATCAGTTGCGGGGCGATTCATTCACCAGCATTGCTCCTCCGCTCAGGCATAGGACCGAAAATTGATCTGGACCCACTGGGCATCAAGTGTGTCAATGAACTCCAAGGTGTGGGCAGTAATCTGATCGATCACTCATTGGCTGTTGTCGCTGCCTATCCTAAAAGTGGAGTGGTTCACGAGAGTGATGACGATGTGCAGATGGTGATCCACTACACAGCTCCAGGCAGCTCTCACAAGAATGACATGCAGATCTACTGTCTCGGCAAACTTGGTGCCGAACGCTTCCCCGGAGCCGATCCAACGCGAGGGTTGATGTTTGGGGCTGGGATTGTAATTAACCGTCCTGAATCAAGGGGGCGTATCACCTTGGAATCAGCAGACCCTAACCGCCAGCCACGCATTGACCACCGCCTCAACTCCCATGCAGAAGATATGCGGAAAATGGTCGACGGGGTTCGCCGAGGCTATCAGCTGCTCAACAGTGGCGAACTCGGCGAACTGTCTGAGGGCGTTGCTGTTATTAATGATTCAATGATTGATGATACCCGTGCCCTAGAGCGCTATGTCACAGAAAGGTCAGCCACAATCTGGCATGCAATCGGCACTTGCAAAATGGGACCATCTACCGACAACCATGCTGTCGTTGATTCCAATCTGAAAGTTCATGACTGCAAGAATCTACGGGTAGCTGATTGCTCCATCTTTCCGGACCACGTCAGTCGCAACCCAATGCTGACCTGCTACGTTGTGGCCGAGAAAGCTGTCGATTCAGTGCTGGCTGGCAGCTAATACCAGCCAGCACAGCACAGCAAAAGGACTGCAGCTCAAAAATAGAGCTGCATTCGCATTAACAATCTGTCGTTCTTGCAACCATCATGAGTCAACAAAAGCTGGATTGGGTGTCTTGGATCATTGAGGCTAATTACGATCCGAGCAGTGAGGCCGCCGTTGAAGAAATTGCCAAGGAGATGACAAGTTTTTTCCTGAGCAACGAACCGCAAACAACTCACTTTGAGTGGAGCGTCAATTCTGAGAAGGGTCAGCTGATTCTTCATGAACGCTATGCAAACTCACAGGCAGGGCTCGCGCACATTGAGTCATTTTCAGGCAAGTTCGGTGAGCGATTCTCGATTTTAGTCAAGCCAAAACGCGTCGTTGTATTTGGCCATCCAAGCCAGGAGCTGCTGGGTGTACTCTCAGGAATGAGCCCCGAAATACTTCACTACCTGGCAGGCTTCAGTCGTTGATGGACGATTAGAATGTCGTACCCGTTCAGGGGCCGTGACGCAGCAGCGCAGCAGTCCACCCCTGATCGCTGATCACCAAGCGACCACAGACACCACGATCAGCGTCTCCTCCATGGCCGGATCGCTGAGCGACTACCACTGCTGGATCAGGTGTGTGCCCAGCATGGTGGCCAGTGGAGATGGAGGCCCACCTCCCTTCTCGCCCGTCTTGGGGTAGTAAGGCTCGATCAGCGCCACCAATCGCTGCCAGGGCACCACCTTCTCCATTTCGCCCAGGAAGCTCTCGTGCCTGGTGTGCTTCTTGGCAGTGGTCTATTCGTAATCGGTGAATCCATGCTGCCTGATACCCATCACCCGATGTTGACCTTGAATGACGAATCCATTCTCCCGCAGGTCGCCTGGGTTTTTACCATAGTCTCCATACAAATCTATAGGCCAGCGAATGATCCTCTCAATCGGCCTTTGAGATAACTTTCGCCATCTCAACGCAGAGATTAATCGCAAAACTGAATACGAAGCTTCCTGCCGCGACTCTCTGAGGAGCCGCCTAACGACTTCGAATATCTGCAGGAAGATCACGAGAATCCCTGAAAAAGGGGCGCCCCTCATGACATCCAGCAGCTTGTCCATCACCGAGACGCCGAAACACCGGAGACACCGTTGTCTTGCCAGGACGACTCCTTGACCTTGCCGCTCTCCTTAATCTTGATTTTGTGTTAAGGAGGGCTTGGATCACCCATGACATTGCTCAAACCAGAGCTTGAGACTCATGTCCCTGTCTTGACGGCGGTTTCTCAACGGGCAGTTACGCAGACCCTCCTTAAAGATTGATTCACTGCCGAGAGCCCATCCGGCTCCGAATCTCGTGCAGCAGCTCAAATGACGTCCCAGTGCATTCTGCCCACCTCACAGGCTGATACGGCAGGAGCTCGACTGGCACCCAGCCATTCTGCGCAGGATTGTGGGCAGTATCGACCTGACAGGCCCAGACAGGTCATGCCTGAATCACCGGCCTTCCCCGGGAATCCCTGTCCTGGCCTGGGTTTTACAGATGCGCGATGCCGGGTTCGAACCAGCGACATCCTGCTTGTAAGGCAGGCGCTCTACCGCTGAGCTAATCGCGCTTGTCTCCATTGTGCCTGCTGCCGGTTCGCCCGCCGCCGGTGTGCCTCCTGCCCACCGGTGAGAGGATCGGCCTCTGGCCAACTGGGCAGCGGATGTGAGGGGAGAGGACGCCAAACGCAAGACCCGCATCCGTGCGCTGGAACGGAAAGTCCGCCTGGAGCAGGCCAGGTTCACCTTCCGGCGGGCCAGTGTGGTGATCGGGTTCGCCGGCCTGTTGTTGCTCCTCTTCCTGGTCGGCTCCTGGCTCACCAGCGGACCGAGCGGTGAGGGCCAGATCGATCGGGAGAGCGTCGACACCTGCGTGGAGCAGCAGCAGCGCAGCACTGGCAATATTGATCTCTGCTATTGAGCGCTTGTCCACTGAGCCCTCGATCCGTGCGCTCAGGCTGGCCCCCGAGAGGACCCCACGATGGTGATCAACGTTCAGGCCACCCTGCCGGACGACCAGCGTCAGGCGATCGGCGAGGCCGGGCTGGCCGCCCTGATGACCATGGCCCGCCTGCGCGGCACACCATCGGCCAAGGCCCTGGCCGCGATCCGGGGCGTTCGCGATCACCTCCTGCACCTCGATCTGGCACTGGAGACCCTGCCGGACATCGATCCAGACGCCCTGGCCGCCCGGGTGAAGGGCGTGAATCCGGATCCCCAGTGGCGGGAGCGCATCCTGCGGGGCATGACCCTGGTGGCCCTGTTCGATGGCACACCCACGCCGCAGCAGCTGGACCTGCTGGAGCGCACCGCTCGGTGTCTCAACGTGGATCCGGGCCCGGTACGCACCTTCCAGCAGGTGATGGAGCACCAGGCCTGGCTGGTGCGCCTCGATGTGGCCCGGCGCGGCTTCATCCCCCAGGCCTTCAAGGCCATGTGGCGCCAGGAGGGGCTATCCGCCGCCCTGGCCAGCGCCCGGGTGCTGCTCGGCCAGGAGGATCGGGCCATGGCCGAGCGCTACCGGCAGCTGCGGAGCTACCCGGAAGGCAGCTTCGGGCTGGCCTACGCCAACTTCATCGACCGCAACGGCTTCCAGTTCCCCGGTGAGCACGGCGGGCCACCGCCGCCGGTGATGCACCACGACTGCTGCCACGTGCTGGGCGGCTACGGCACCACCCCCGCCGAGGAGGGGGCGGTGCTGGGCTTCCAGGCGGGCTTCGAGAAGGTGGATCCCTTCTACCTGCTGATGTTCGCCCTGGCGGAATTCGAGCTCGGCATCGGCGCCTCGCCCTTTGTGCCGGCCGGGCGCGGCCAGCTCGATGTGGATCGGATCTTCGCGGGCCTCGAGCACGGCTCCCACGTGAGTGTGGACCTGTTGGCCGGCATCGATCCCTGGGACCACTTCGCCGCCCCCCTCGAGCAGGTGCGCCAGCGGTTCAACGTGCTACCGCGGGGCCGCGCCCCAGAAGAACTGCCCCAGACCTGAGCAGCCGGCACACTGAGCGACCGGCACACTGACGGGAACACGACCGGTTCATGGCCAGCGGCACCGACCACGACCGCACCACCTGCCTGCTGAGCCTGCCCTTCGGGTTGCTGTGGTGGCCTCTGCTGGGAATCGTGGGAGTG
>NZ_JAGQBY010000183.1:0-5749 GCF_024345875.1 Synechococcus sp. EJ6-Ellesmere | reverse complement strand
CAGCCCAGCTCCGCCCCGGGAAACGAGGGGCGGTGCGGGCGACCGCCCACGGCGATCAGCACGCGCTCGCCGCGCAGAAGGCGCCGGCTGCGATCTGAGCTGCCCTTGCCCTGGGCAACACCCACTTCAATGTGATGAGCATCGAGAAAACGGCCCCAGCCCTTCACCAGCTCCACCCCGGCGCTCTCGAGGAAACCGATGTGCAGCCCATTGAGGCGATCCACCTCGGCGCGCACCGCCGCCAGCAGCTGGGAGGTATCGCAGTGGGTCTGCCCCACGCTCCAGCCGTAGCTGGCCGCATCGGCCAGCAGATGCCGGTAGGCCGATCCATAAACCAGCAGTTTTTTGGGTACGCAACCCCGGATCACACAGGTGCCCCCGACCCGGTGCCCCTCGATCACGGCGACCCTGGCCCCATGGCTGGCGGCGCGCTTGGCGGCAGCCAGGCCCCCGGATCCGGCCCCGATCACCACCAGGTCGAAGCGGTCGTGATCAGCGACAGAAATGGCTTCAGGGCTGGTTGCTGGATCAGCGATGGTGGTCACGGTCAGAGCTGGTGCACTGCTGACAGGATGATCGATCGGTTGCCACGCAGTCCTCCCAGCCGCTCAGATGGTGGCAAACTTGGGGCGAAGATACAGGCGGGACTTCCTTCACCATTCGCGATGTTCAACGCCACACGGTTGATGATCGCCGACGTGCAGCAACGTCTGATCGCCACCTACCGATCCTCCTACGGCACGCTGAAGCGTGACTACGAGGAGATCATCTCCTGGGCGGCTTCAATGGCCCTGGAGAACATCGCCACAGGTGATGCCCTCTACCACGATGTCGAGCACACGATCCTGGTCACCCTGGTGGGCCAGAACATTCTCTACGGCAAGCACCTGCGCGAGGGCGGTATCACTCCGGATGACTGGCTGCATTTCACGATTTCACACCTCTGCCACGACATCGGCTACATCAAGGGAGTCTGCCGTGACGACAAAGATGGCCACTATGCCACTGGTGTCAACGGTGAATCAGTGAGGCTCAAGGAAGGTGCGACCTGTGCCGCCCTGACGCCACACCATATTGATCGCGGCAAGCTGTTCATCGAAGAGCGCTTCGGGGGGCATGGGCTGATCAATGCCGACACGATCAAACGCAACATCGAACTCACCCGCTTCCCGGTGCCCGCTTCAACCGATCACCAGTGCACCACCCACATGCCAGGCTTGGTGAGGGCCTCCGATCTGATCGGCCAGCTGAGCGATCCCCGCTACCTCAACAAGATTCCTGCTCTGTTCTGGGAGTTCGAGGAAACGGGAGTGAACAAGGCCCTGGGCTGTGAAAACCCCGGCCAGCTGCTCAAAGCCTATCCCACCTTCTACTGGGGCCAGGTTTTCCCCTATATCAAAAATGCCATTCCCTACCTGGAGCTGACCCAGGCCGGCAAGGATATTCTTGCCAATCTCTATGGCAACATCTTCATGGTGGAGCACGACCTGCTGGAGAGTCCATGAGCGGCCCTCGGAGCCAGCCAACTGGAGCCACAACGCCTCAGGCCGCCATCAGGTCGTAGCTCACCCCCGGCACCGGATCAATCAGGCGAGAGCCGCCCGTCACCACCCTGGCCGCCTCATCCAGGCTTCCCTTCTGCCAGAGGATGCGGGTCAGCGCTCCCTCGTAGCGCACCTCGCCACCGCTGGTGCTGGCCAGCACGACCCTGGGCTGAAAGCGTTCCAGCAGCTCGGGCAGCACCTGCATCCCCCTGACGAAGGCCCCCACCAGGGGCAGGCCCAGATCAAGCACCGGAGTGATCACCGCATCAACCGCCTGGGACGGGAGGTCAGCCGAGAGGAAACCGTGGGGTTCCACGTAGAGACTGCCCGCGGGATGCTGCAGCAGGTAACCGTTCTCCACCTGGGGCACAGGAGCGCCCGCGCTGGCCGTGATCGTCAGTTCTCCGTGATGCAACCGTTCGCCTGGAGAGAGGCTGTTCACCGCCTGAAAGCCCAGTTGGCGGACCTTGGTGGCAGCAGCTGCCGAGCCCACCACCGCCAGGCTGGGATCCAGCAGCGCCAAGGTCGCTGGATGGCAGTGGTCAGGAAGCCCCTGGGTGAGCAGGAGCAGATCCAGCCCTTCGGGCACCGGCCAGGGCTGTTGGAGCTCGGCCCGGAAAAACCAGGGTCCGGGAGGAAACTCCAGGGGACCCGTCAGCCAGGGATCAAGCAGGACGCGGTAGCCATCGAAATCAAGCAACCAGCCGTTGGCGCCGAAATAGGTGACCTGCAATGCCATGACGCCAGTGCTCAGAGTCGGCTGTGGAGCACGACCTTAGGCAGCGTTGAGGAGCAGTCGTGGTGGGCTTTCGCGGGTGCAGAGTCGCCAGAGCAGCACCCCCATGGCGCCGCCCCGGACCAGGCTGACAATGGCCAGGCCAACGCAGAGCGGGCAGTGGGCAAGACCCATGGAAGACGGTCTCTCAGACAACGGATTCGTCACCCCAGCCTGACAGCCCTAAGGCGCCTATGGGGGCTGGCTGCTGGAATACAAGGCCAAGCGACACTCCCACCCGGGACCAGGCAGGCATCGTGCTTCGGCTGAGCGAACTCAAGCTCCCCCTTGACCACACCGACGACGAGCTGCGCCAGGCGGTGCTGAAGCGACTTGGGCTCCCGGCCCGCAGTCTGCTGGGCCTCAAGCTGGTCAGGCGCAGCGTCGATGCCCGCAACAAGGACGCCATCCGTTTCAGCTACAGCCTCGATCTGGAGGTGGCCGATCCCAAGGCTCTGCTGCAGCGCTGGCGCAAGGACCCCCATCTGCGGCCGGCCCCCGACACCACCTATCGGTTCGTGGCTCAGCTGGAGCCTGGGGCGGCACAGCGGCCTGAACGCCCGATCGTGATCGGGGCCGGGCCCTGTGGCTATTTCGCCGCGCTCGTGCTCGCCCAGATGGGGCTGCGGCCCCTGCTGCTGGAGCGGGGCAAGCCCATCAAGGAGCGCACGGCCGACACCTTCGGCTTCTGGCGGGGCCAGAGGTCCTTCGATCCCGATTCCAACGTGCAATTCGGCGAGGGTGGGGCCGGCACCTTCTCCGACGGCAAGCTCTACAGCCAGGTGCGGGACCCCCGCCACCTGGGGCGAAAAGTGCTGGAGGAGCTGGTGGCCTGCGGGGCCAACGCCGAGATCCTCACGCTGCACCACCCCCACATCGGCACCTTCAAGCTGGCCACGGTGGTACGGGGACTACGCAGCCGTATCGAAGCCCTCGGAGGGGAGATCCGCTTCCGCAGCGAGGTCGTGCGCCTCGAGATCGAAGCGGCCCCTGAGGGGCAACGGGTCTGTGGCGTTGAGCTCGCCGATGGCTCCTTCCTCACGGCCCGCCATGTGGTGCTGGCGGTGGGCCACAGCGCCCGCGACACCTTCGCAAGCCTCCACCGCGACGGGGTGCTTCTGGAGCCCAAGCCCTTCTCGATCGGGGTACGCCTCGAGCATCCCCAGGCGTTGATCGATGCGGCCCGCTGGGGGCCCTGTGCCGGCCACCCACAGCTGGGGGCAGCGGAGTACAAGCTCGTGCATCACCTGGGCGATGGCCGCAGCGTCTACAGCTTCTGCATGTGCCCCGGCGGGCTGGTGGTGGCGGCCGCCTCCGAGCCCGGCCACCTGGTCACCAACGGCATGAGCCAGCACTCACGCAACGAGCGCAATGCCAACAGCGGCATCGTGGTGGGTCTGGAGCTGGAGGATCTGCTCCCCTACGGCAGGGGCCATGGCGACCCCCTCGCCGGAGTGGCCTTCCAACGCCACTGGGAAGCGAAGGCCTTCGCGCTCGGCGGCGGCACCTACCGGGCCCCCATCCAGCGGCTCGATGATTTCCTGGCGGGCCGAGGGGGGAGCCGGCCACCGGGCTCGATCCAGCCCTCCTACGCCCCCGGAACCACCCCCGCCGATCTGAGCGCCTGTCTGCCGGAGTTCGCGGTAGCCGCCCTGCGGGAAGCGATCCCGGCCTTCGAGCGCAGCATTCCCGGCTACGCCATGGGCGAAGCCCTGCTCACCGGGGTGGAAACACGCACCTCCTCGCCCGTTCGGATTCCTAGGGGGCCTGACCTTCAGAGCCTGAACACCCGCGGCCTCTACCCAGCCGGTGAGGGCGCCGGCTATGCCGGTGGGATTCTCTCCGCCGGCATCGATGGCATCCGGGTGGCGGAGGCGGTGGCCTCCAGCCTGCTCAGGCCTGGGCAACAATGCCGCTCCACTGCACCGCCTTGACCTGGTCGCGGCGCCAGGAGTGAAACAGGAGCGGCTCCGCCACTGTGCACAGGGGGCAGAGGCTCAGCTGCTCAGTCTCCAGACCGGCGTTGAGCAGCTGGGAACGGGCGGCCAGGCGGATGTCAAGGCGGTAGCGATCCCCCGGGGAGCCGGGCGAAGCATCGGGCTCCAGGGCTCCGGCCGCAGCCAGGCTGTCCACGGGATCGTCACCAGGGGTGCAACAGGCATGACCCACCTGCAGGGCCACATCCAGCTCCACCTGGTAGGCCTCACCACGCACGGCAGGGCCCAGGGCCACCAGCAGATCGGTGCGCTGGCTGCCTGAGCGCTCCAAAGCTTCGATCGCCGCCGGCAGGATGCCGGTGGCGACCCCGCGCCAGCCGGCATGGCACGCGGCCACAGAACCCCGTGCCCGATCGGCGATCAGCACCGGGGTGCAGTCGGCGCCGCAGACCCACAGCGACTGGCCACCGCCATCGCTGACCAGACCATCGCCCTCCGGCCAGGGATCAGCGGCCGCCTCGCTGGCGGCCAGCACCCGGGAACTGTGGATCTGGCGGGTGCGATGCACAGACACTCCGGCACTGATGGCGGCTGCCAGCTCCTGGGGACCGCGCCCACTCCACTGGCGGGTGAAGAACCCGTGCTCGAACTCCCCCAGCAGGTCGCACTGGAGGACATAGCCGCCATAGGTGCCCACCCAGGTCCAGCCGTCCAGGGCATTGAAGCCCCCATCAGGGCGATCGAAGGGCGGATCGACGGCTTCTGCCACGGAACTGGGGCCTCAGCAATCGGGCATGTCGCGCAGAAGCCAGAAGCCATCGAAGCGCTCGGATTGCGCCTCGCTCTGAACAGCAATGAACTGCAGACCAGCGGCGGCCTCGCGCGCGGCCGCAAAGGCTTCAGCAACCTCACTCGCCTCTTGCTCGGCCAGCGTCGCCAGCCGCCAGCGGTCTTCCAGGCCCGCTTCGAGCACCAGGCTGGTGCCCTCCATCTCCAGACGGGCCGGCTCGAGGCCGGCGATCCAGCCGGCGATCGCCAGAGAGCGGGTGCGGCTGAACAGGCGCAGGCCTGGCACCATCAGGTCGTCGGGAAGATCCGCAGGAAGGGGAAACAGGCCTTCGAACCCGATCTCCCACTCGGAGGCTTCGCGCAGAGCGCCGAGGGGCAACGAGACCCAGTCCCAGGAATCGCCCCGTGCCGCCTCCGGCAGGGGCAGGGGGAGGGAGCGCATCGGCTGAGGCGGCGGTGCCAGGGGACCGGCCATGTACCCCTCTTCGGCGGGGTAGACATCGCGTTCCCGTTCGCTCAGCCATTCGGCCAGGGCGTAACAGCGCCGGCTGGGGATGACCTCAAGGCCGATGGCCTCGGCGGCCCGCTGAACCATGGTGCGCATCGTGGCCCGCCAGCAGCGCAGCCGCCGCGGAACTCCCAGGCCCTGATCCGCCGCCGCAGACAGGGCTTCGTTGAGGGCGCCCTGGAGCCCAACCGAGCTG
>NZ_JAGQBY010000182.1:0-5778 GCF_024345875.1 Synechococcus sp. EJ6-Ellesmere | reverse complement strand
GGCTACCGCGTAGCACCTGCTGGGCTGCTCCTTGGCGTCCAAGACAAAGCGCAGCGGCGAGAAGCGGCCGCTGGCATTCACTGTGGCGATCAGGAACTTGCTGCTCCAGGTCGGCCGCCCGTGTATCGGCGTCATGTTCTGCATCAGCACTAGCGGTGAGAGGCGCATGCGCCCGGCGATCTCCAGGGCGATCAAGCTGTTGGCCAGCCCCTGCTGCCCTTGGTACTCCTTGGGCACAAGGGTGGAGGAGCACAAGGCTTTGGCCATGCGCTGGGCGGCGTCAAAGGCGGCGATGCCGCTGAACACCTGCAGGGTGTCCGCTTGCACCGCCAGCGCGGAAGCGGAGACGGAACTGGAGGGCGCCTCGGCGCCGCTCACAAGGGTGGAGTTGCTCATTAGAAGAGGTCAATGGAATCCAGATCAATTCCTTCGCTTTCGGGAAGGCTAAAGCTGCTGGGCGCAGGACGGAAGGCCTGGCGGCCGTGGCTGGGCCAGCTGCCACTGGCCTGGCAAGCGGCGATCCGCTGGAAGGCCTCCTCCCGTCGCTGCAGCCCCGTCTGCAGGTCCTGCCCATCGAAGATCAGCAGGCTGCAGTCGATCGCCGCGGCCGGATCGCTCGGCCACTCGAAGGCGATCACCCCGGTTTCGACCGGTTCAGTGCCGCAACGGTCCTGCTGGCCCAGGGCCAGATGGGCGATCTGCAGGTCGTAGGCCAGATCCTTTGCCTGCCAGTAGAAGCGGCGCGGCACGGCGCTGCGCGTCTTCTTTAGATCGAACAGGCGGCCGTCGCTAGTGACCACATCCGGCAGGCAGCGGCAGGGCCGGCCCGCTTCGTCCTGCCAGAAGTGGGGCTGCTGGCTGGCCGCTGGGTCCAGGGTCGCCAGCACCTCCCCCACCACTGGATCTGCATGGAGCGCATCGCGGATGCGCAGGGCCTGCTCCACCATCTCGTGGCTCACCGGCGTCAGTCCGGCTGCCTCGGCCTCGGCGCAGTTGGCGGCACCGGCCTTGGTGTTGCGGGCAATCGATTTGAACGCCGCAAAGCGCTCCTCGATGCGGAACGGTGGGGTGAGTAGGGCATCGACTAGATCCCCCTTGACCATGTCCGCCGAGGGCACGAACGGCGCCGCTTCTGGCCCAAAGCGCTGCCACCAGGCCCGCATCGTGCCGGTGACCGCCGCCTTAAGGGCAGTGGGAGACCAGGCGGGATGGCGGTGGTAGTCAGTTAGCGAGAGGTTGCTCATGGGCTCTCCTCCTGGCCGTGGCCGAGAACGAGCCGCCTTGCCTCCAGCAGTGACGGGCACAGGCCTGAGTCAATACCGCCGCCGCGGCAGTGCAGCAGGGTGGCCACGTAGCCGCCGCAAGCGCTCTGGCGGAAACTGATGGCGATGCCGTGGCCGGCGAGGGCCGCGAGGGATTCAGCTGTGATGGCCGGCCAGTGCTGCTGCCAGTTGGCAAGGGCAGCAGAGAAGGCGGCCTGGATCAAGGTGTAGTGCTCCAGCTCGGAGCGAGGAGGATCCTGGTGGGCCAGGCCATCAGGGGACCTGGAATCGGTATCAGGAGAGCCGCGTTCGGCGCAATTCACAAGTCCTAGCAGGTTGACGCCAAAGCTACCCCTATTGCCACACTTTCGGGAACGCTAAAAGCAAGTATTCCGCCTGCGCATAATTACTGCTTTGTAGTGCTTGTCACGGCAGCAGCCTGGGTCCGCGTGCTGCCGCCTAGTTCAGGAGGCGCCGCTCTCCACCTCGGAGTCGAGCAGCTCCGGCGCCGCCTCTCGCACCCAGTCAGCGAGGGCCTGGCGGGCAATAGGCACGATGGCTGGTGCCAGCCGCTCGCCTGCAAACAGGGCGTTCTCGATCGCCTCTACCTGCTCCATCGGCAGATCACCGGCCTTGCGCAGCACCTGCATCGCTGCCGATACCGGGCGTGCGCCGACATGCTCCACAGCCCGCTCAAACAGGCTGCGCAGCTGCTTGGTCTCGATTTCCGCGTCGATCTCTTCTTGACGGGGCCAAAGCCCTGCCGGTCCCTCCAGTTTGCCGATGTAGCAGGCGAACCAGTCCTCAGCGCCCCAAAGGCGGCCGTCGGGGTGGCGGACAGGTTGGGCCCGTTGCACCCGATCGCGCAGGGTCCGGTCTTTGATCGGGCCCCGGTCCTCTAGGGCCAGGCACTCGTTGAGCACCCCTAGCTGGATGAAGGTGCTGGGCTGGGGCTGGTGGACCTTGCCGTTCTCCAGGTTCCCCCACTGGCCGCCGGCTACCCGCAAGGACCAGGGGATTAGGGCAGGACAAGCCTTGGCCCAATCCTGGGCAGTGGTCACCGACCAGTCGTTGCTGCGCCGCCAGTTGCGCAGAAACTTGCCGAACTGCACCCGGGCGGCATCAAGCTTGTGCTGAAGGCTCTGCACGGGGTTGCCGTTCGGGAACCCAGACTGTATGTCCCGCAGGTTTGCGAGCGGCAAATCTTTGCTGGCGTTTTGTGCAAACTTTTACGTTTTGGCCCCAATCGGGCTCGGGCACGACCGCCCGCCAGGACCAGGAACCCAGACCGTTGGCTTGTGACGACACCGGCCCTGAACTGCCAGGCCAGCGAAGCGGGAGCGCTCCTGATCCAACTGGCTAGGGCAGTCTCCCCTGGTCTGGAGGCTGCACCCCAGTTGCTCAGGCCCTTGTTGGGCGGCCGGCGGTAAGTGTGCCTGGTGTCGTTGAAAGGTCTGCCAGGCCTAAGCACAAGTTCTATATGTCAAGACCGCCGCTATGTGCACCCATAGACATGGATAAGGGCTGAGCAAACGGGCGAGCTGCTGATGGGCGAGCAACAGGAATCAGTGGTGGTGTCCATGCCGCACCTCGCGAGCCGAGAAGTATCCAGGAGCTATTGATTGAGTAGATTCGTGAGTTCTGGGCTTTCGGATCTGGGAATACTGTGTTTTGAAGTTAATAGATTATTAATTATTAAATGGTCTGCATTGTTGGGCCTATTTCCTATTGGCTTTGTGGCGCAGCTTCAGCCCCTGACTGCTTTGTGCTCGGCTTGGCTGCCCGGATTGGCCATGCATCTGCTCCTGATAGAGCGGTTCAGAAAGCTTGGTTACAAAACATATTCCGGACCGGTGTCGCAAGCAGGAACCTAAGGGGGTGTCTTATGATGTCGGAGGTTGTCATTTGTACCTTTCCTGTACCTTGTGAGACTCAGTCTTGTGAGCAAAACTATTATTACGCAGTCAAGATTGGCTTTTAACCGATTGGTCCTGAGTTCGAATCTCAGGCGACCCATCTTTGGCAACGACTGGGATCTCAGTCAAAAACCAAGTACTCAGCCAAGTACTCAGCAGGTTTTCTAGGTTCTGAGTCGGCTCAGTTCTTGTGCCTGAGACAGTCACACGGTGTCAGGCGGATCCAGCATGAGGCTGTTTTCTGTCCATAGGCACTAACCACAGCCCGGTCGTGTTCGCCGTCAGCCCGAACACCGCCACGTCGAGGCGCGACAGGTAATCCGTACCAGCGAAGCCGGTGTTGGCGGGGAATGACCCAGCTGTTCTTCAGCGTCCCCGCCAGCGGCATGGTGCCGAGCGCCAAATCTCCGATCTGGGAGGACGCTTTCTTCATCTGGCCGATGATCATCGGATTCACGTTCTCCGGCTTCCACTGCTTGCCCAGCTGAATGCCGAGATAGTTGAACGACTGCAGCAGCGCGTTGATCTGGCTGGCCGGCAGCGGGTTCTCATTCATGGCTGCCGAAATGATCGACCAGAACTGCAGAGGGTCGTCGAACTCCATGTGGCTGGTGGCTACCTCCGGCTTCAACTTCGAGACTTCGTAGCCGTAGGCGATGGGCTTCGGCGCAGCGCCACCCTTGTATTGCGAGAGCTGCCGGATACTCTCCCTTCCAGCTTGGTCCTACAAGGGCAAACTTGCCGTCCTTGTGTAGCCGGAGGCTCCGCCAGCCGGATAGGCGAAAGCGTTGGTCCACATGTCGACAATTTCGATCATGCAGGAGCGACCGCCGGAGTCGGGCGCGGTGAGGATGACGGGTTCGGCCCCAAGATCAGCAAAGCTAAAGCCATCGATCACATCGAAGTTCGGTGATACGAAGCCCGATTCAGTGGCCAATTGTGGCGTGGAGGTGTCCTCCATGCGCCACATGCTATTGGTTGGCGACTTGGGCTTGGGGCCAACGGCCATGGTGGAGTGCAGGCTGTACATGGCGACGAGCGGCGCACCGTAGGTCGCGGCCTGAACCGTCAAGGGATCAGTCCAGTCATCGATGGCCTTCGCCTTCTCTGGTGAGGCTTCCGGTTGTTTCGCCTGGACTGAGATCCTTGGCGCACCCATCGCAAAGCCTAATGCCATGGCCATCAAAGCCACGCTAAACTTCATTGCACCTGCGCTGAATGTCAAGCCCATGGGGAATGCAATTGATGCAATCCCGTTTGGCATTTTTAGAGTTGCCTGGAATTTGCAATCATTGCCTTGGTGATTGTCAGGTTTTCCCAATGCGCCAAGAAGTTGATTGCACGAGTTCTGGTTTGCTGCAGGTATGGTTCTCCTTGAAAACTGTCGGCCGAGATGAAGCGTTTTCTCTTGCTGTTGTCCTTCGCACTGACACCTGCGGCAATCGCCAGTCCCAATCCTTCGAGCCAGTCCAAGGCCGCTGATCAATCGGGCATCCCTGCGCCCTTTCTTCAACTCCTGACACTCGATCAGACCGTGACGGTCGATCAGGACTCCACCCCTGCGTCGTTGGTCCAGGCTTCGCCAGAGAGCGAGCAACGTGCATCGGATTCGGGCGATGGCAAATCGACAGAGGAAGCAGCGGCAGCACTTGCCAAGGCAGCACAGAATCCGATCGCCAACCTGATCAGTCTGCCCTTTCAGAACAACACCATTTTCGGTTACGGACCGCTGGGAAAGCGAACCCAGAATGTTCTCAACATTCAACCGGTCATACCGGTTCCACTCAGCAAGGATTTGCTGTTGGTCACCCGCACGATTGTTCCATTCATCTATCAACCCACTTCGGCATCAGGGAATACAGGTGAGTTTGGCCTTGGGGACATCAATCCCCAGTTTTATTTCAGCCCAAGAACCAACAGCAACATCACCTGGGGCCTCGGGCCTACATTTGTTCTTCCTACGGCCACACAGTCGCTCACCGGCCAGGGTAAATGGAGCGCAGGCCCAGCCGCTGTGGTGGTGGTCACCACCAAGCACATGGTCTTCGGCGCCGTCGGTAACAATGTCTGGTCGTTTGCCGGGGCCAGTGATCGCCAGTCGGTCAATCAGTTCCTGGTGCAGCCTTTCCTGAATTAGGGCCTCCTGAAAAAGCTATTGCTCGGGCCAGCCTCTGATCCAGAGATGCCTGCGCCGTGATCATCTCAGCATGTAGCCAAACTCAGTCCCGATGAAATGAGCGGCGTGGGGCGCCTCTCAGAGGCGATACATGCCATTAGCAAGCCTTGGAATATGGCAATCAATACAACAAGAAGCTCCAGGAGCTTCTCGAGGTTCATGACCAACAGATTCATGGCGATGGTGCAACCTGAGGTCTCGGCTAGCTTCTCACGAACGAGCCCAAGCCCGAAACGGCGCTTCCCTTGGCCGAACTTCCCCTCTACACCGTTGCGCCGCCTCTGATCATCTAGAGCAATCTTCTTCTCTGCAGCGACGAGATCAGGATCATTTTTTGGCCTGCCAAGACGCGGCCCGCTCAAGCGAATTCCATGCCTCATGCAAAAGGCGCGATTGGATCGTGTGCGATAGATCTGATCAGCAC
>NZ_JAGQBY010000181.1:0-5791 GCF_024345875.1 Synechococcus sp. EJ6-Ellesmere | reverse complement strand
CCTATCCGGCTGCGGAGCGGGAGCTGCAGGCCCTGGCCGTCTGCGCCGGGCGCCAGGGTGCCCCTGAGGCCGGCGATCTCAAACCCTGGGATGTGAGCTTCTGGGCCGAGGTGTTGCGCTGCGAGAGCTTCGATCTCCGTGGGGAGGCGCGGCGTCCCTGGTTCCCCCTGCTGCGGGTGCTCGATGGCCTCTTCGATCTCTGCGGCCGCCTGTTCGGCATCCGCATCGAAGCCGCCGACGGCGAAGCACCGGTGTGGCATGGCGATGTGCGCTTCTTCCGGGTCTTCGACGTCAGCAGTGGGAAGCCCATCGCCAGCTTTTACCTCGATCCCTACAGCCGCCCCGGCAGCAAGCGCGGCGGAGCCTGGATGGACACCTGCCTGGATCGCCACACCGACGCCGCCGGGCGCCCGGTGCTGCCGGTGGCCTACCTGATCTGCAACCAGAGCCCGCCGGTGGGCGACATCCCCAGCTTGATGACCTTCGAGGAGGTGGAGACCCTCTTCCACGAATTCGGACACGGGCTTCAGCACATGCTCACCACCGTGGAGCGGCCCCAGGCGGCCGGCATCAACCACGTGGAGTGGGACGCGGTGGAGTTGCCCAGTCAGTTCATGGAGAACTGGTGTTACGACCGGGCCACGCTGCTGGGCATGGCCCGGCACTGGCAGACCGGTGAGCCCCTGCCCGAGGCGGAGTTCGCCAAATTGCTGGCGGCGCGCACCTTCATGGGTGGCAGTGCCACCCTGCGCCAGGTGCACTTCGCCCTGGTGGACCTGCGCCTGCACAGCTCCTGGACTCCCGCCTCGGGCTTGAGCCCAGAGGATCTGCGCCGCCAGATCGCCGCCACCACCACAGTGCTGCCCCCGATTCCGGAGGATGCCTTCCTCTGCGCCTTCAGCCACATCTTCGCGGGGGGCTACTCCGCTGGCTACTACTCCTACAAGTGGGCCGAGGTGCTCAGCGCCGATGCCTTCAGCGCCTTCGAGGAGGTGGGTCTCGAGGATGAGACGGCCGTGCAGAGTACTGGCCGCCGCTTCCGTGACACGGTCCTCAGCCTCGGCGGCAGCCGCAGCCCCGCCGAGGTGTTCGAAGCCTTCCGTGGCCGGGCGCCCTCGCCGGAGGCCCTGATCCGTCATTCCGGCCTGGTGGCGGCCTGATGGTGGGCTGATGCGAGCCGCTGGAGGTTGTTAAGGGCGCAACAGCTCCCGGCGCAGCACCTCCAGCGACGCCGGTGCGCTGAGCACGTTCTGGTGCAGCCATACGGGCAGGGGCCTGGCCGGGCCGAAGGGCAGCACCGCCTTCCAGCCCGGCACCACCACCTGATCGGTGGGGGTGTAGAAGCTCAGGCACTCCACCCCTGCAAGGGCATGGGGCTCCTCGTTGAGCCGGCGCAGCAGCGGACTGCCCGGTTTCATGTCGGCGATCCCCCCCAGCAGGAATGCCGGCCAGGGCTGGGCTGTGATCGTGCCCTGCTGAGGGCTGGCCACGCTGATGAAACGGCGAGTGCGCTCCTCCCCCCCCAGCAACTGCAGCCAGCAGCGGCCGATCACCCCGCCCATCGAGAACCCGAGCAGATCGATCGGTTCCTCCGCTCCGAACCGGCGCTCGATGGCCTGTCCCAGCCGCTCGGCCAGGTCCAGCAGGGGCGTGGCGCCGAGGCGGTGGCTCAGGTGGGGAGCCAGCAACGGATCGCGCGCTCCCGCCAGGAGCTGTTCCAGGCGCCGGAACAGGCGGGGCGAATCCCAGAGCCCATGCACCAGCACCAGGGGGGGGGCAGCCATCGCTTCAGCTGGAGGGGGGCCCATGGCGCCAGCGCTCCACCTGCACCAGACCGCTGAAGCCCGGCACCGGGGCCGCGCATTTGCTCAGGATCAGGCGTTGGCTGACGGGGCCGTAGAGCTGCTCGATGCACTCCATCATCCGCTCGGCGTAATGCTCCAGGGTGAGGCAGTGGATTGTGCGTGCCTGCTCCTGCAGTGCCCGGATCGCCAGGCTGTAATCGAGGCTGTGCTCGAGATCATCACTGCGGCCGGCGGGGCCCAGATCGTGCCAGAGGCTGAGGGAGAGCTCGAACCACTGGCCCAGCTCCCGCTCCCGCTCCAGCACGCCCACGTGGGCCCAGAGCCGCAGGGCGTGCAGATGGATCGCCTCACGGCCGAGCAGAGAGAGGGGCACTGGGCTGGCCGGATCCGCCATGGGCGTGTCAGAGGGGCAGGGAGCGGTGGCTGAAGCGGCGTAGGCCGCTGGCGTAGTCGGCGGCAATGTGACCCTCGCCGCGCAGGCGGTAGCGGTAGGTGACCAGCCCCTCCAGCCCCACCGGCCCGCGCGGGGGAAGGGTCTGGGTGCTGATGCCCACCTCGGCACCGAAGCCGTAGCGGAAGCCATCGGCGAAACGGGTGGAGCAGTTGAGGTACACCCCCGCGCTGTCGACGGCCGAGAGGAAACGCCCTGCCGTCTCGGGATCGGTGGTGCAGATGGCGTCCGTGTGGCGGGAGCCGTGACGGGCGATGTGCTCCAGGGCCTCCTCCAGGCTCTCCACCACCTTCACAGCCAGGATCCGGTCGGAGAATTCCCGGCCCCAGTCGTCGTCGCTGGCGGCACGGGCCACCCCGAGGGCGCAGGCGCGGGGACAGCCCCGCAGTTCCACGGCTTCGGCCTGGAAGGCGCTGATGACAGCCGGCAGGAATTGGCTGGCCACCTCCTGGTGCACCAGGAGGGTCTCGATCGCATTGCAGGCGGCTGGATACTGGGTCTTGCTGTCGATGGCGATGCGCAGGGCCTGCTCCTGATTCACCGAGCGGTCCACAAACAGATGGCAGACCCCGTCGGCGTGGCCGAGCACGGGGATGCGGGTGTTGTCCTGGATGAAGCGCACCAGCTCGTTCGAGCCCCTGGGGATGATCAGATCCACCAGGCCGTCGAGCCGCAGCATGCCCAGGCTCTCCTGGCGAGTGGTGAGCAGGGCGAGGGCCTGCCGATCAACCTCGCTCTCCGCCAGGCCCTCCTGCAGGGCCTCGAAGATCGCTGCGCAGCTGCGGCTGGCCTCGCGCCCCCCCTTGAGCAGGGCGCCGTTGCCGGAGCGGATCGCCAGCGACGCGATCTGGATCAGGGCGTCCGGGCGCGCCTCGAAGATCACCCCCACCACCCCCAGGGGGACCGTGACCCGCTCCAGCACCAGGCCCGCATCGAGTTCGGTGTGCAGCTGGCGGCGCCCGACCGGATCCGGCAGCTCCGCCAGCTGCCGCACGCCCTCGATCGCTCCTGCGAGCTTGGCGCCGTCGAGTTTCAGCCGGGCCACCAGGGCCGGCGCCAGCTGATCCGACGCCGCCGCCTCCAGATCGGCTGTGTTGGCGGCCACGATCGCCTCGGCCGAGCGCTCCAGGGACTGGGCCATCGCCAGCAGGGCCTGCTGCCGCTGGCCATCGCTGCATTGCCCCAGGGCCATGGCGGCTCGGCGCACGGCGGCGGCGCGGCTGAGCAGCTCTGGGCTGGGATCGGGGACGGCGGATGGGGTGGAAGCCATCGATCCATCATTCCAGCCGCAGCGGCAGCGTCTCAGCTCGGCAGGGCCTCGAGAGCCAGCCGCACCGCCCCCAGCCGTCCGGCGCCGTTACCCAGAGCGCAGCGGCGAATCTCCAGGCCCTGGCGGCTCACGGGCAGCACCCGCTCCTCCACCTCGCGCCACACCGCCGGCAGAAAGTGATCACTGGCGGCGCTGAGGCCACCGCCGATCAGCACCAGCTCGGGGGTGAGCACGTAGAGCAGTGAACTCAGGCCGATCCCCAGCCAGCGGCCGTAACGGGTCCACACGGCCAGGGCCTCGGCGTCGCCGGCGTCGGCGCGGCGGTCAAGCTCGGCGGGATCCAGGGGGCTGAGGCGGCCCAGGCCGGTGATGCTGCAGTACTGCTCGAGCGAGCCCCGGTTGCCGCTGTGGCAGGGGGGACCATCGGGATCCACGCCGATCAGGCCGGGCTCGATCGCTGCCCCATCGCGGCCCGTGAACAGCTGGCCCCCCAGCAGCGCGGCTCCACCGACACCCGTGCCCAGGGTGAGCAGCAGCACGTCGGACCGGCCGCGGGCCGCCCCCAGCCAGGCCTCCCCCAGCAGGGCGCAGTTGGCGTCGTTGGCCAGGATCACCCGCCGGCCCAGCTGGGGCTCCAGCCAGTCGGCCAGGGGTACATCGTGCCAGCCGGGCAGGTTGATCGACACCCTCGCCACCCGGCCGCTGCGGTCCATCGGTCCTGGCAGGCCGATCCCCACCCGGCCGGCCTGGCGCCCGGGATCCACCGCCGTGATCGCCTCCACCAGCTCTGTGCACACCGCCCCGGGCAGAGCCGGACGGGGGGCGGGGCAGTCCAGTTGGGCGAGGCCGGCGCCGCTGGCGTCGAAGTGGCCGAGCTTGATGGCGGTGCCTCCGAGATCAACGCCGATCAGGTCCTTCGTCAAGCGCGCCCCTTCAGAAGCGGAAGAACAACTGCAGCTGGCCCTGCCAGCGCCCTTCGGTGTCGAAGGACCCCTGCAGGCCCACGGTGTCATTGGCCTGGTAGCGCAGAGTGAGCTGGGGGGGGATGTCGGTGCGGTTCGGTGCAGCCAGCACCGAGAAGTTGAAGCGTTCGGTGATGTCGAGGCCCAGCTCCGAACCCAGCACCAGCTGGGCCGGCGCGCGGCGCGACTCCTGCCGGGAGCCCGAGGCGTTGTTGCCCACCTCCTGGGTGGAGGGGGAGAAGAAGGTGGGAAAGATTGAGAAACTCAGACGCTGGCCGAAGGCGTTGCTCAGGGTTCCCACCAGAGGGGAGAGCAGCGACTGACCGAAGACCGTGGCCAGGGCCGCCGTGGCGTTGCCGCCGCTCAGACCGGCCAGGGAATTGCCGCCGATCAGAGCCACCAGCCGCTCCTCAGGCAGGGGAGGGGAACTGCGGATGGTGAGCGATTCGGCGATGCGGTCGGCCGGGCCGCTCACGGTCACCACCACCTTCACCAGGTTGAGCTGATCCAGCGGGGTGTAATCGCCCTGCAGGTCGAAGTCGTTGATCGCCCCCCGGCCCCGGCCCACCTTGAGCGTGTCCGAAACCCGGGTGCGCAGGGCGATGTCCACATAGGGGATCAGACCGAGGCTCGGGGTGAACACCGCCACGTTGGGGGCGTCGGGATCGAGGGTGAAATTGGTGGTGAACAGGCTCAGACGACCACCGCGCAGCCGCACCACCCCGCTGGCGCTGAGGCTGGGGTCGATGCGGCCGTTGAGGGTGAGGGTGCCGCCCGTCTTGAAGCTGGCCACGGGCGGCACCACCACTTCCAGATCGGGGCCAAGGTTGAGTCGGAGGTTGTTCAGGCGCAGCAGAGCCACCCGCGGGATCGAATCGCGCAGAGACAGAGCCGTGTCGCTCTCCACCTCCGGCCCCAGCAGCACCAGCGGCTTCTCGAAGTTCCACGACTCCTCCACCAGCTGCCGGGCTGGCTTGGGCTTGAGGACTCCGTTCTCATCCTCCTGGGCCAGGGTGCCCGGCTGGCCATTGATCGTGCCCTTGCTCAGGCTCAGCTCCCCGCTGAGCAGGGGCCGCAACAGGCTGCCGCGCAGTGACAGGGTGCCATCGGTGAGGGCGTTGAGGCGGGGCGCGCTGATTCGGGCGGTCTTGACGGTGAGGTTGAGGGGTTGGCGCTGGGGAATGTCGCGGAACAGGCCGAGGCCGCCGCTGCCATCGAGGTCCCCCGTGCTGCCCATGCGTGCCTTGAACTCCTGAACCAGCAGTTCCTCGAAATCGAAGAGGACCGTGGCCTGGAGGTCCTT
>NZ_JAGQBY010000180.1:0-5809 GCF_024345875.1 Synechococcus sp. EJ6-Ellesmere | reverse complement strand
GTGCGCTTCTTGGCCGTGGCCTGCTCGTAGTCGCCGAAGCCAAGCTGCTTGCCATCCATCACCCCAGTCCTGGCCAGAGATCACACGGTCATTGTCCCGCGACTCGGCTCAGTTTTCCAGAGGCTCCCTAAACGTGAAACCACCTCATAAGGTCATCCTGAATGATCCTGTATGGGGTGTCAAGTCATTTCTTCAGCCGAACGAGGGTCCTGGCGATCGAATCTTGGTGTGTTTTCTCGCCAGGCTATTTGCGATCAGCAGCTGCTGGAGGCACTGCTGAGGGCTGAGGCCACCGAGAGCCATGTGGCACCTGGTGCCGTTACAGATCCCCAGATAGCGAGGTAGCCAGCCATTGCATTCCTCTGAGGTCTGGTAGACGATCACATAGGCCCCCTGCGTCAGCTTTCGCCCTGGCATCCTGGATGGGCCGATGGCAGCCGCCAAGCGGGCGCTGCGCATACTGGCCCGGCGGATTCTGGCTCTGGATGCCGAGCTCGAGGCGTTGATGCGCGATCTCGATGTGTTGACCCAGGCGCTTGCCCGAGCCTGCGCCAGAGCTATGGCATCGGCATCGACGGAGCCGCTGTACTTCTGGCTGCTGTCGGCGATAAACCTCAGCGGATTCGCTCAGAAGCGGCATTTGCCGCCATTTGCGGTGCCAACCCAATGGAGGCCAGCTCCAGCAACAGACGGCATCACCCGCTGAATCGGGGAGGCAACCGCCAGGCCAATGCCACCCTTCATCGCATTGCGTTGGTGAGGCTACGCTCGCATCAGCAGACCAAGGCCTACACCGGACGCCGCAAGGCAGAAGGGCTGAGCAACAAGGACATCCTGCGCTGCCTCCAGGGCTGATTGAAAGTCTGTTCAAGTGGCCCATCCCGACCTGATCCCCGCCATAGCGAGCAGCTTGGCGATGTCATGGGCCACCGCGGCCAGTCCAGCTCTCACCGAGTGGTGGCCGTGGAGCCCGAGCAGGTTCAGGGCCAGGGTGAGCAGTGTGGCCAGCACCGCTGCACCGGGGCCGACATAGCGGTGGGCATCCTCATGGAGCTGGGTGTCGCGGAGCCAGTGCCAGATTTCAATGCACCATCGGTCCCTCACCAGTTTCAGCAAGGCTTTTGGAGTGGTGCGCAGGCTGGTGAGAAAGAGGTGTCTCTGGAGAGAGGGCTTGCCGGCACGCTTGCCAATGACGACCAGTTCGACGATCCAACTGCTGCCGATCCAGGCCTCACGGATGTGCTCCGGTGCCTGTTTGGCCCTGAGGGTCCAGGTGGTGTCGCGCCCGTGACGGTGCTCTGAAACCGTTGCCGTCAAAGGGATCTTGCGGGAGTAGAGGAACTGCTCGCTGATCTGGCGGTGCAGGGTCCTTTGGTTCGCTCACCGCCCAAGCACCGCCACCAGGAGCAGAAACCATTGGGGGAAACGTACCCCTCGGCGCATCCGTCCTTCGGGGATCGCCTGCAGAAAACTGATCAGGTCAGCATAGGCATTGGCAGGAGAGGGTTCTGGCAAAGAAGGGATCCATTCCCGCCGACCAAACCCAATGGTCGCAGCCCTGCCGAGCGCACTTGTGACGGACTTTCAATCAGCCCTGGTCTGCGGGGGCTTCGTTGAGCTGGTACGTGGCCCAATGTCGAGGCCCGACTGGCAACGTAGGGGAATGAGTAGCGTCGCATCCACCCCCACCGACCCCTGCATCCACTGCGGCTTCTGCCTGCCGAGTTGCGCCAGCTACCGGGTGCTGGGATCCGAGATGGATTCACCCCGCGGGCGGATCCACATGCTCAAGGCGATCGATCGCGGTGAACTGAACCTCGACGCCACCGTGGCGGGCCATTTCGACAGCTGCCTGGGCTGCCTGGCCTGCGTCTCGGCCTGCCCCTCCGGGGTGCGCTACGACGAGCTGATCGCCGCCACCCGGCCCAAGCTGAATGCACCGGAGCTGCGCAGCCCCTGGCAGCGCAGTTTCCGGGCGCTGCTGTTCCAGCTCCTGCCCTACCCCGCGCGCCTTCGGGCGCTGCTGCAACCCCTGCGCCTCTATGCGGGCACCCCCCTGCAGGACTTCGCCCGCCGCAGCGGTTTTACCCGCCTGCTCGGCCCGCAGCTGGAGGCGATGGAGCGGCTGCTGCCGGCGCTGCAACCCGAGGCCTTCCAGCCCTCGGCACCGGCGCTGATCCCGGCCCAGGGCGCCCGCCGTTACCGGGTAGGGCTGGTCACAGGCTGCGTGCAGCGGCTGTTTGATCCGGCGGTGAACCACGCGGCGATCGAGCTGCTCAGTGCCAACGGCATCGAGGTGGTGATCCCTCCCGAGCAGAACTGCTGTGGCGCCATGACCCACCACCAGGGGGAACTGGAGCAGACCCGGGCCCTGGCCAAGGACCTGCTCTGCAGCTTCGAGGCGGTGATCGGTCCGGGGCTGGCGGCGGGCTCCGAACCCCTCGATGCGGTGCTGGTGGCGGCCTCCGGCTGCGGGCACACGCTCAAGCAGCTCGACGAAATCCTGGCGGGAGAGCCGGAGTGGGCCGCCCGGGGCAGCGCCTTCGCCGGCCAGGTGGCTGACATTCAGGAGTTCCTGCACCGGGTGGGTCTGAGCGCGGAGTTTGTTCAGCGGCTTCAGCCCCTGCGCCACGCCGATGGCACCCCCGCCAGCGCTGATCACCCCCTGCGTCTGGCCTACCACGATGCCTGCCACATGCTTCACGGCCAGGGGCTGAGCCAGCAGCCGCGGCAGCTGCTGCGCCAGATCCCTCACGTGCGGATCGTGGAGGCGCTGGAAGCGGGCGTGTGCTGCGGCAGCGCCGGCATCTACAACCTGGTGCAGCCCGAGGAAGCCGCTGAACTGGGCCGGATCAAAGCCGCCGATCTCAGCGGCAGTGGCGCCGATCTGGCGGTGAGCGCCAACATCGGCTGCAGCCTGCAGATCCGCCAGCACATGGAGAGCACGGCCCGCCCGATCCCCGTGGCCCATCCGGTGGAGCTGCTGATGCGCAGCGCCACCGGCAGCTGAACCCCCTGCTCAGGAGCTGCCCCCCTGCGGCTCCATCAACCGCCAGGCCTGGTGGAGAGTGTCATCAGCACCGAGATTGCCGGGGAAAGTGAGCAGGGGCAGCAGCGGGAAGCGAGCGTGGTCGGCTGGCAGGCGCAGCATCGAGAGGCCCGGCAGCAGTTGCCCCTCCAGCCGCACCGCAGCCAGGGCCAGGCCATCACGCAGGAGCGTCTGGCTGGTGGTGCCGCCCTTGCTGATCAGGTAGCTCAGCTCCGGCGGCAGTCCAGCGGCAAGCCGGGCCATCAGCCCCGCCAGGCTGAACGACAACCGCTGCCGCTCGCTGGCGTCGTGGCACGGCCGCTCACCCCGGCTGGTGAACAGCACCGGCGTGCGGCCGGAGGTCCAGGCGCGCTGCAAACGCTCCAGCAGCTCCTCACGCAGCGGCTCAAGGGCCTGATCCACCGGCTCCTGCTGGTCCAGGACGGACGGCGGGCCGCCAGGCCCGGAGCCCAGGCGCCGGATCGTGTTCAGCACCCGCTCCACCGGCAGCTCCACCCCGGCGCAGGCGGGTTCGGCCAGCAGCTGCAGGAGCTGCTGATCACTCAAGGGCACATGGGATCCCACCAGCACGGCTCCCGGGGCCGAGCCCCTGCGCAGGCGGGCCAGGGCGGGGGGCGGCAGCGGCTGAGGCGGCAGGGCTGAGAGGGCCTGGAGCAGGCTCGCCGCGGACTGAACCAGCAACCGCCTGAGCGGCAGCACCGCCCGGATCGCCTGCGCCAGAGCCTCGAGCTGCCCGGGCCGCTGCGCGTCCACCACCACGACGGGGTTGCCGCGCAGGGCCAGCAACCGCTCCACCAGGGCCTGGTGACCTTCTGGCTCTCGCTCCGCCAGGGTGAGCCGCTGCACCGCCTCGGCCCTGCGCTGACCCCCGCTCTTGGGCTCCCCCCAGTCGGACAGATGGCTGGTGGGGTAGCCGAAGCGCGCATCGGCGGCGAAGGCCGAGCGATGCACCGGCTCGCCGTGGAGCAGGTGAACCCCCTCCACGGTGGTGCGCCCTCCCTCCAGAAAGGCCGGCACCAGCAAGGTGGCATCGAAGGGGCCGAGTTCCGCCGCGATCCGATCGATCTCCAGGGGGAAATGGCCGCGCAAGGTGGAATCCCCCCGGCTGACCAGCAGCCAGGAGCCTGGGCCGGCTTGACCAGGGGCCTCAACCAGGGCCGCGCGCAGGGACCGGCAGATGGCGTCCACCCGCTGGGCCGCCTGATCAGGAACCAGCGCCCGGGTGTCGCTGAGCAGAAACAGCAGGGGGGATGGGTCGTTCAGGGCCTGCTTCAGGGTGGCCGGATCCCAGCGCAGAAGCAGTGGACAGCCATGCACCGACTGGGATCCGGTGGGGTCGTCATCCAGGACGATGATCTTCAAGCCGGCGGACGCGGGGGAAGGCCATGGAGCCATGGCACCATCGTGCCGTGATCACCCCTGATCCCCACGATCTGGCCGAGCTCGTGCGTGACCTGCACGCAGACGGAACGCCCTGGCTTCCCGCCGGCAGTGGCAGCCGTCTGCACTGGGGGCCACCGGTGCGCGACACCGCCCTGGTGGTGAGCACCCGGAGCATGAACCGGATCCTCGATCACGCCGTCGGGGATTTCACGGTGACGGTGGAGGCGGGCACCCCGCTGCGGGAGCTGCAGGAGGCCCTGCACCGGGAGAACCAGTGGCTCACGGTCGACTGGCCCTGGGGCAGCGATGCCGACGGGACTGGTGCGGGGACGGTGGGGGGACTGGTGGCCCGTGGCCTGGCCGGTGGCCTGCGCCAGCGGTATCTGGGAGTGCGTGACCAGTTGATCGGCATCGGCCTGCTCCGCGCCGATGGAGTCGCCGCACGGGCGGGGGGCAAGGTGGTCAAGAACGTGGCCGGCTACGACCTGATGCGGCTGTTCACCGGCAGCTGGGGCTCGCTCGGACTGATCACGGAAGTGACGCTGCGCACCAGCCCCCAGCCGCCGGAGCGGCGGGGCCTGCTGCTGCAGGGGGAGCTCGAGCCCCTCGATGAGTTGCGCCGCTGGCTGCTGCGATCCAGCCTCACTCCCGAACTGATCGATTGGTGGAGCCCGTCCCTGGCCGCCCTGGCGGGCGCCGAGCCGCAGCCGGCGCTGCTGCTGGGGCTGGCCAGCGTCAGTGAGGCCGCCCTGCGTGCCCAGTGCCTGGAAATCCGTGGGCAGGCCGAAGGCCTGGGCCTGCGCAGCCAGCCCCTCGATCCGGAGCGGCTCGAGGCCCTGCGGGCTGTGGCCCTCGGCCGGCCCGAGCCCGGCAGCTGGCTGCTGCGCCTGGGAGTGCTGCCGGCCCGGTCGAGCTCCCTGCTGGCCGAGCGGGCGCTGCGGGATCTGCCGGTGGTCCTGGGGGCCGGCAGCGGCCTGGGCTACTGCTGGGCGCCGGCGCAGCTGCCGGCCTACCGGGTGGAGGAGCTGAGGCGCTGCTGCGTGTCCCGCGGGGGCGTGCTCACGGTGCTGCAGCAGCCCGCGGGCTGCCAGGTGCCCGCGTGGGACGACGTTCCGTCACGGGCACTGATCGAGACGGTGAAGGCCCAGTTCGACCCCAAACAGCAGCTGGCCCGCGGGCGGCTGCCCGGGGTGCGCGATCGGCCTCTGCCCTGATCAGCACAGGGGCATCAGGCACGACTCCGGAATCGAGAGGATCAGCGGGCCGGTGCCTGCGGCCAGGCGCCGCCAGGCACCGGCCGCCATCTCCACCTGCAGGGCCTCAGCGGCGGCGGGCGTCTCCCCCAGGGGTCGCACGTAGACCGACACGCTCCAGGCA
>NZ_JAGQBY010000018.1:0-29088 GCF_024345875.1 Synechococcus sp. EJ6-Ellesmere | reverse complement strand
GTGCCGGCGCAGGGTCCTTCTCCGCCAAGGAACAACTCGCTGGGATTCGTCACCTCTGCCAGGCCCCGGTCGCGCATCTCGAACACCCCCAGTTCGTGGGTGGCACCGAAGCGATTCTTGACGGCCCTCAGCAGGCGGTGGCTGGCGAAGCGGTCGCCCTCGAAGGTGAGCACAGCATCCACCAGATGCTCAAGCACCTTGGGCCCCGCCAGCATCCCCTCCTTGGTCACGTGGCCCACCAGCAACAGGGCTGTGTCCTGGCGCTTGGCCAGCCGCTGCAGGGCTGCGGCGCAATCTCTGACCTGGGAGACCGAGCCCGGGGCGCTGCTCAGCTCGGCGTCATGGAGGGCCTGGATGCTGTCGATGATCGCCACCGCCGGGCGCAGCGCCTCGAGCTCCTGGAGCACCAGCTCCAGATCGGTTTCGGCCAGCAACTGCAGTCCGGCCTGGTCGCTTGCCCCCTCCGCTCCCTCCTCCGGGCCCAGGCGCCGCCAGCGCAGCTTCACCTGCTGGGCCGACTCCTCGGCACTCACATAGAGCACCGAGCAGGCCTCCGCCAGGGCCCGCGCGCTCTGCAGCAGCAGCGTCGACTTGCCGATGCCGGGATCCCCGCCCACCAGCACCAGCGATCCGGGCACCAGGCCACCCCCGAGGACCCGATCCAGCTCAGGGAAGCCCGTGGCGAGACGCCGCAGCGGGCGTTCGCCCACGGTCTGGATCGGCTCGGAACGCCGCGCCCGGGGAGCGGCGCCATCCGCTGGGGGAGAGGGTGCGGCGCGCCGACGGCGGCCATCAGCAGCGGGGTTGCTCTGCTCCACCAGGCTGTTCCAGCTGCCGCACCCGGGGCAGCGGCCGAAGAACTGACGGGATTGGGCTCCACAGCTCTGGCAGGCGTAGAAAGGAGTGGAACGTCCCAAGGAGGTTTGTGACGAATGGTGGCTTTGGGTGAACTTTCGGGTGCTCGCGCCTTTTCAGTAGTCGGAGATTTTGTAACCGTGCCGGCCACACGATGACGGTTTCCAGTTCAGCCAAGGAGACCATCCTGGTCGTCGACGACGAAGCCAGCATCAGGCGGATCCTGGACACCCGCCTTTCGATGATCGGCTATCAGGTGGTCACGGCCTCCGACGGCGTCGAGGCCCTCGAGGCGTTTCGTCAGTCGAGTCCGGACCTGGTGGTGCTCGACGTGATGATGCCCAAGCTTGATGGCTACGGGGTCTGCCAGGAGCTGCGCAAGGAATCGGATGTGCCGATTGTGATGCTCACCGCCCTGGGCGATGTGGCCGACCGCATCACCGGCCTGGAGCTGGGGGCCGATGACTACGTCGTCAAGCCTTTCAGCCCCAAGGAACTGGAGGCCCGCATCCGCTGCGTCCTGCGCAGGGTGGAGAAGGACCCGGTGGTGGGGATCCCCAACTCCGGAGTCATCCAGGTGGGGGAGCTGCGCATCGACACCAACAAGCGTCAGGTGTACCGGGGGGAGGAGCGCATCCGCCTCACCGGCATGGAATTCAGCTTGCTGGAGCTGCTGGTGAGCCGCTCGGGTGAACCCTTCAGCCGCGGCGAAATCCTCAAGGAGGTCTGGGGCTACACACCCGAGCGCCATGTGGACACCCGGGTGGTGGATGTCCACATCTCCCGGTTGCGCTCCAAGTTGGAGGATGATCCAGCTAATCCCGAGCTGATCCTCACGGCACGCGGCACGGGATACCTGTTCCAGCGCATCGTGGAAGCCGTTGCCTCCGAAGGAACCTGATCTCGACTCTCGCTCCGCCAGGCGTGCCAAGCCCAGCCGGGCCATTCGTCGGCTGGTGATCTGGTACCGCCGCAATGCGGCGGTCACCTCCATTGTGGGCACGGCCACGTCCTCCGCCAGCACGGCAGCGTCGGCAGCGGCCTCGGCAGCAGGGTCGGTGGCCGGCAGCATGGCCTCCACGGCCGGCTCGGTCCTCAACCCGCTGGTGATCGATCCCCTGCGCTGGCTACAGCAGAGTGGCGGTGAGGAACTGGCGGCCATCAACCGCGGCGAGCGCCTCTGGGTGGCCGTCGACGGCATGGGCGGTGACCACGCCCCCGGACCGATCCTGGAGGGTTGCCTCAGGGCGGTGCAGATCCTGCCCGTACGCATCCGCTTCGTGGCCGAAACTGCTGCTGTGGAGGCGGTGGTCCCTCAGCTGGGCCTGGGCGAACTGCTGCGGGAGGCGATCCAGCGGGGCCTGATCGAGCTGGTGCCCAGTGGCCCGTCCGTGGGCATGGACGACGAGGCCACGGTGGTGCGGCGCAAGCGCGACGCCAGCATCAACCTGGCCATGGACCTGGTGAAGCGGGGTGAGGCCACCGCGATCTATTCCGCTGGCAACTCCGGGGCCGTGATGGCCTCGGCCATCTTCCGGCTGGGGCGCCTCAAGGGCATCGACCGGCCGGCCATCGGCGCCCTCTTTCCCACCAAGGATCCGTCCCAGCAGGTGCTGGTGCTCGATGTGGGCGCCAACATGGACTGCAAACCGGGCTACCTGCACCAGTTCGCCCTGCTGGGAAGCATCTACAGCCGCGATGTGCTCGGGGTGGCCCGGCCGAGCGTCGGTCTGCTCAACATCGGCGAGGAGGAGTGCAAGGGGAACGAGCTCACGCTCAAGGCCTTTCCCCTGCTGGCGGCTGAGCGAAGGATCAGTTTCAAGGGCAACTGTGAAGGCCGCGATGTGCTCTCAGGCGCCTTCGATGTGGTCGTCTGCGATGGCTACACCGGCAACGTGCTGCTCAAGTTCCTGGAATCGGTGGGCAGCGTGCTGCTTGATGTGTTGCGGGCGGAATTGCCCCGCGGCCGCCGCGGCAAGGTGGGTTCGGCTTTCCTGCGCAGCAATCTGATCAGGATCAAGAAGCGCCTCGACCATGCCGAGCACGGCGGTGCCCTGCTGCTGGGCGTGAATGGCGTCTGCGTGATCGGCCATGGCAGCAGCAAGGCCCTCTCGGTGGTCAGTGCCCTGCGCATCGCCCACCTGGCCGCCAGCCATGGGGTCATGGACGACCTGCACCGGCTCAGTGCCCAGGAAGAGACCGCAACGGCCTGTGGTTGACTCAGCCCCACTGAGGACTGAGACGGTGTCGCTCCGCCGGATGGGCGCAGGCATTGCACTGGTGGGTAGCGTGAGCGCCCTTCAGCCGGTCAGCGTCTGCAATGAGCAGCTCAGCAGCCGGGTCGACACCAACGACGCCTGGATCCGCAGCCGCACCGGCATCGCCGCCCGCCGGATCGCCGGTCCCGGCGAAACCCTCACCAGCCTGGCCACCGCTGCCGCCCAGGCCGCCCTGGAGCAGGCCGGCTGGGACGCGGAGGATCTCGACCTGATCCTGCTGGCCACGTCCAGCCCGGATGATCTGTTCGGCACCGCCCCCCGGGTGCAGGGGGCCATTGGTGCCAGGCAGGCGGCGGCCTTCGATCTCACCGCCGCCTGCAGCGGCTTTCTCTTTGCCCTGATCACCGCCGGCCAGTACATCCGGGGGGGGACGGTGGGGCGGGCCCTGGTGATCGGAGCCGATCAGCTCAGCCGCTGGATCGACTGGGATGACCGCAGCACCTGCGTGCTCTTCGGTGACGGTGCCGCCGCGGTGGCGGTGGAGGCCTGCGAGGAGCCGCGCAACGGCCTGCTGGGCTTCAAGATGCACTCCGATGGTCGCCGGGCCGACTGCCTGTCCCTGCGCCAGCGCGACGATCACGTCCCCCTGCTGGAGGGTCACTCGAGCCAGAAAGGCGGCTTCGAGACCATCCACATGAATGGCCAGGAGGTCTACAAATTCGCCGTGCGGGAGGTACCGGCGGTGCTGCAGGAACTGCTGAACAGCACCGGCACGACCGCTGAGCAGCTCGACTGGCTGCTGCTGCACCAGGCCAACCAGCGCATCCTCGATGCGGTCGCTGACCGCTTCGCCATCCCCCATGAGCGGGTGCTCAGCAACCTGGCCCGCTACGGCAACACCTCCGCCGCCACCATCCCGCTGATGCTGGATGAGGCGGTCAGGGATGGCCGGGTGCGCCCGGGTGATCTGATCGCCAGCAGCGGCTTCGGGGCCGGACTCAGCTGGGGTGCGGCCCTGCTGCGCTGGGGTGGCCCCGGCGGCGCGCGGGCGCCCGCTGCCCCCGGCTGACCCGCACCGCCGTAATCTCCAGCCGGTTCGAGCGCGTGTCGCCATGGGGATTGCCTGGGTGTTTCCCGGTCAGGGCTCACAGAAAGCCGGCATGGCCAGCGGTGTGCTGGAGCTCGCGGGAGCCCGCGAGCGCTTCGCCGCCGCCTCCGAGCTGCTGGGCCGCGACCTGCTGGCGATCTGTGCCGGCGAGGCGAGCGAGGGTCAGGGGCAGCCGAACGATCTGGGCGACACCCGCAACACCCAGCCTGCCCTGTTCGTGCTGGAAAGCCTGCTGGTGGATGGTCTCAAGGCCCAGGGCCGCCAGGCCGATCTGGTGGCCGGCCACAGCCTCGGGGAACTGGTGGCTCTCTACGCCGCGGATGTCTTCGACTTCAGCACCGGCCTGGAGCTGATGCGCCGCCGCAGCGAGCTGATGGCCGCAGCCGGAGGCGGGGCGATGACCGCGGTGATGGGCTTCGAGCGCAGCGAACTGGAGGCCCTGGTGGAGGCCAGCGAGGGCGTGGTGATCGCCAACGACAACAGCGCAGCCCAGGTGGTGATCTCAGGCCTGCCGGAAGCCGTGGCCGCCGTGGCCGACCAGCTCTCCTGCAAACGGGCCATCCCCCTGGCGGTCTCCGGGGCCTTTCACTCCCCATTCATGGCCGATGCGGCCGCTGCCTTCGCCGCCCTGCTGGAGGAGGTGCCCTTCGCCGATGCCAGCATCCCGGTGCTGAGCAACACCGATCCGACCCCCACCAGCCACGGGGCCGAGCTCAAGCAGCGGCTGCAGCGGCAGATGGTGAGCGGAGTGCGCTGGCGCGAAACCATGGATCAGCTGGCGGCCCACGGGATCGACACCGTGGTGGAGATCGGCCCTGGCAACGTGCTCAGTGGTCTGATCAAACGCAGCCTGAGCGGAGTCACCACTGCCCAGATCGGCAGCGCCGCCGACCTGGGCCTGTGAGCGACACCGGGGAGGGCCTCCCGGCCAGCGGGCCGATCACACCCCGCCGCCGCGGCCTGCGCCGCCGCAGAAGCAGGGCTGAGCCCCCAGCGCTGCTCACGCCCAGGCCGAGCCTCACCTACCGCCTGATCAGCTACCTGCTGGTGTTTCCGGTATTCCGGCTGCTGTTCAGGGGCCGCACCAGCGGCAATGACCGGGTGCCCTTGGATGGGGCCCTGGTGGTGGTCGCGAACCATGGCTCCCATCTCGACCCGCCCCTGCTGGGGCACGCCCTGGGGCGTCCGGTGGCCTTCATGGCCAAGGCCGAACTGTTCCGGGTGCCCCTGCTGGGGCCCATCATCCGGGCCTGCGGGGCCTATCCCGTCTCCCGTGGCGCCAGCGACCGGGAGGCCATCCGCATCGCCACCGACCGCCTGCTCGAGGGCTGGGCCACCGGCGTGTTCATCGACGGCACCCGCCAGCCGGATGGGCGCGTGAATCAGCCGCAGCCAGGGGCCGCCCTGCTGGCGGCCCGGTCGGGGGCTTCCCTGCTGCCCGTGGCGATCATCAACAGCCACCGGGCCCTCGGCACGGGGCAGAGCACCCCAAGACTGGTGCCGATCCACATCCGTATCGGCCAGATCATCCCCCCACCCGCCTCCCGTCGCCGCGTCGACCTGCTGGCCACCACTGCCGCCTGTCAGGAGCAGATCAACGCACTCCTTGATCAGGGTCTGCTGGCCCCAGCGCGGGCCCCAGCCGCCCTGCCGCCCACGAGCGAAGATCCCGACCGGTGAGCACCCAGGCGGCGGCCCTGAGGCCATCGCCCCAGACCTTGCGGCGCCCCTCCGGCAGGCAGCGGTCTCCGCAGGGCACCGACACCGGGGTGAGGTGGATTCCCCTGCTGCCGGCCACGATCCGTCCCACCAGCAGGGCGCGGTCCATGTGATCGCTGCTGGTGACCAGCAGCACATGGTGGATGCCCAGACGCTTGAGATCATCCACCACCGTGGTGAAGTTGCCGAGGGTGTCGCGGGCGCGGTAGTCCAGACGAAACTGGCGGCGATCGAGCCCTTCCTGGCTGAACAGCCATTGGGCGTATTCGGGATTGCTGCCACCACTCACCAGCAGGGGCAGCCCGTCTCGGTGAGCCAGCCGGCCGGCCAGCTTCTCCCGCTCGATATCGCCACCCAGCACCAGGATCAACTGGGGATGACCGAGGCTGGGCAGCAGCAGTCCGCGGCCCACCACGATCAGAGCGCCGGCCAGCAGCGCCATCACCAGCAGCCGTCGCATCAGGGCTGGGGCACCGGACTGGTGGGATACAGGGGCAGCACGTTGGCCCAGGGAGCCGCCGATCCCGCCACCGCCGCCAGCCCACTCAGGCGCAGCAACTGCTCCACGTCGGCCGCCGGATCGACCCGCGCCTCCAGGCGAGCGCCTGGAGGCAGATCGTCCAGCTGTCCGTACAAGCGCGGGGCCTCCCGCTCGGCGATTCCCCCCAGTGCCCACTCGTCCACGGCGTAGCAACCCGCCACGATGCCGCGACGGGGAAGCTCCTGCAACAGCCAGAAGGGCTGATCGCCCACCTCGGCCCGCTGACGCAGGCGGTGGGCGATCAGCAGGAAACTGCTGAATCCATCCAGAGGCAGCGCCAGCTGCTGGGCCAGGGTGCGGGCGAAGACCACGGTCACTCGGGTGCCGGTGAACCCGCCCGGACCGGTGGCCACGGCCAGGCGCCCCAGCTCGCACCACTGATGGGCGGGCAGCAGCTGCTCGACGCAGGCCAGCAGGTCGTTGGAGAGCCGCCGACCCAGGGGATGGCTGTTGATGCGGGGGCTTTGCGCGGCCTGGGCCGAAGCTTGAAAGAAAGGCGCCAGGGGGGCGAGACCCAGCCCCAGAACCTCGCTGGTGCTGTGCAGCGCCAGCAGCCAGGACGGGGTGACAGCGCTCATGCCGGCACCACTTCACCCGGGCGCAGGCGGCTCCAGCGGCCCGGGTCGCGCTGGAAGCTGCCGCAGGCCCTCACGTCCCACTCCACCCCCACCTGATCCCCCTCCAGGCTGATCACCTGCACGTGGATGCGGGGAGACGTGGGGCAGAGATCCGGATCCGCGCTGAGGTGCTCCACACCGTGCTGCTTCTCCACCGCGTGATAGGCCTGACAGCGCTCCACCCAGTGGCAGTCGACGCAGATGCACATGCCGCCGGGGCCCTCCAATTCCCCCATTCTGAAGTGGCCCTGCGCCCCTGAGGGGCGCAGGGCTGCCGCCACTGCCGTCCTGCGCCAGGCCCTGGGCATCGAGAGCTGGCCGTTGCCCCCGGACTCCTTCCCCAGCGGTACAGCCCTGGTGGGCGGCGCCGTGCGCGATGGGCTGCTGGGGCGCCTGGGACCTCAGCCCGACCTGGACCTGGTGGTACCCGGGGACGCCATCACCCTCTGCAACAGGCTGAGCCGCCGCCACGGCGGCAGCGTCGTGGTTCTCGATGCCGAGCGCTCCATCGCCCGGCTGGTGCTGCGCGGCTGGAGCCTGGACCTGGCCCGCCAGGTGGGGGACGACCTGGAGAGCGATCTCTGGAGGCGAGATTTCAGGCTGAATGCCCTGGCCCTGCCGCTGCTGCCAGGGTCCGAGCTGCTCGATCCCACCGGTGGCCTGGAGGATCTGGTGAGGGGAGAGCTGGTTGCGGTGCGGGAAGCCAACCTGCTCGACGATCCGCTGCGCATGCTGCGCGGGGTGCGCCTGGCCGCGGAGCTGGGCTTCCGCCTGGAGCCGCGCACCCGTGGCTGGATCGAGCGCCACCACGGCCATATCAGCCAGGTGGCTCCGGAGCGGGTGCTGCAGGAACTGGAGAAGCTGGCGCAGGCCCCCGGCGGGGGGACGGGCCTGGAGGAGGCTCTCAGCTGCGGCCTGCTCGATCCCTGGCGCTCGATCGGCCCGGAGCCGCTCTGGGGACAAGGTGTTTGGCTGGAGCTGGCGCTGACCCCCGGAGAAGCGGCCCGGGCCCTGCCCCTGGCCCGTCTGGCGCGGGTGCTCGATGCGCCGGCCCTAGAGCGATTGCGCAGCAGCCGTCAGCTGCAGCAGCGTTGCGGGCTGTTGCGCCGCTGGCTACTGCGGCTGCTGGAGGGCGCCGAGGGTGCCGCCTCCGGCCTGCAGCGCCTGAGCGAAGCGGAGCGGCTGAGACTGCATCAGCAGCTGGAGGCGGATCTTCCGGCCCTGCTGCTGTTTTTTCCAGCCTCCCTGGCGAAGGAATGGCTAACGCGCTGGCGTAATCCCCACGATCCGTTGTTTCATCCCCGTCCACCGATCGATGGCGGCAGTCTGCAGGAGCACCTGGGGCTGAGCCCGTCCCGGCGGCTGGGGGAGCTGCTCGCCCATCTCACGCTCGAAGCCGCCTATGGCCGGATTCAGGACCGGCAAGAGGCTCTGCGCCACGCCCGACTCTGGCTGGAGCGAACCCCGGCATGATTTACTGAATGATGAAAAGGCATCCATCCACAGCCTGACACCGCCCGTAAGCATCGGCTGATCGTCTGAGGTTTCGTCAAGGGATTTCCGAGCCACTGGCTCTCCAGACCAACCTGTTCATCGATCAACACTCCGCCATCGGTCAAACATTCCCCTCCCTCCCCTCGTTTCATGAGCGTTCGTCTTTACGTCGGCAACCTGCCGCAGAGCTTCGATGACAAGGAACTGACAGCCCTGTTCACCGCCGTGGGTGAAGGCGTGCGTTTCAAGACCGTTCAGGACCGCGAGACCGGTGCCTGCCGCGGCTTCGGCTTCGCCAACGTCGACGACGAGAAGCTCGCTGATGCGGTGATCGAGCAGCTCAACGGTCGCGACTTCGGTGGCAACAGCCTGCGCATCGAGCGCTCCGAGCGGCGCGACTCCCGCGGCGCTGCCCCCAGCACCGACCGCCGTGGCGGTGGCGCCACCACCACCGTGGCCCGCAAGGCCGTCAACAAGGTGGTCCACAGCGACGACACCACCGAAGGAGCTCCCGATCCACGCTGGGCCGGCGAACTGGCCAAGCTCAAGTCTCTCCTGGCCAACCAGACTGCCGCCGTCTGAGGCAGACGTCTGAGCCGGGTCCCCCGTTCGCTCCCCTCAGGCCTGGTGCGTGACTGATCCAGCTGTTGATGGTCCTCGCCCGCTCCAGCACTGGTGCTGGCGGGGTCACTCGATCGGCTTCACCAGCCAGGCGCCGGAAACGGGCTCGAACAACACGTCATTGACGGAGTCTGGCCCAGCTGTTGTTGTGTTGATCCACGGCTTCGGGGCTTCCAGTGGCCACTGGCGCCACAACCTTCCCGAACTGGGTCAGCACTTTTCCACCTACGCCATCGACCTGCTGGGATTCGGCTCCAGCGACAAGCCCTGCTCCCGGCTGCGCGGGGAAACCGCCAGAGCAGGGGCCGTTGGCTATGGCTTCGATCTCTGGGCCGAGCAGGTGGCCGACTTCGCCACCTGGATCCTGGCCGCCGAGAGCACAAACCTGCCTGGCCAGGCACCCAGCCTGCAGTTGGTCGGCAACTCGATTGGTGGGGTGGTGGCCCTGCGGGCCAGTGAGCTGCTGATCGATCGCGGCCTGGCACCCCGCCAGGTGATTCTGATCGATTGCGCCCAGCGCACCCTTGATGAGAAACGGGTGGCGCTGCTGCCCTGGCCTCAGCGCGTCAGCCGCCCTCTGGTCAAGCAACTGGTGCGCCAGCGCTGGCTGATCGCCCCCCTCTTCCGAGCCCTGGCGCGGCCCACCTTCATCAGGCGGGTGCTGGCCATGGCTTATCCCAGTGGCGCCAACGTCGACGATGCTCTGGTGGAGCTGCTCTTTCGCCCCAGCACCGATCCCGGAGCCCCGGAGAGCTTCCGCGGCTTCGTCAACCTCTTCGACGACCACCTCGCCCCGGAAATCCTCGCGCGCCTGGGCTCCGTGCCGGTGCGCATGATCTGGGGCGAGCAGGATCCCTGGGAAAATCCCGCTGAAGCCAGGCAATGGGCGAAGCAGTTCGCCTGCATTCGTGAGCTGCGGCTGCTGCCGGGACTGGGCCACTGCCCCCACGACGAAGCCCCGCAGCTGGTCAATCCGATCCTGATCGAGTGGCTCAGCGCGACTGGGCAATCACAAAAGAACAGGGAAGATCGAGCAGCTTGAGCGGGCGGGGCACATAGGCCCGGTGGCTGAAGACGTCGTAGTCGAGCTGCTCGATCACCGCGAGGATGCCCCGGTACAGCCGCAGGGAAGCCCACACCGGCCAGCGGGCATCGGCTGAGAGCCAGCGCACTCCCGCTTCGGAGCGGGCAAACCACTGACGGGCCCGGCGCAACTGAAAGTCCATCAGGGCTCGCCAGTTGTCGTTCAGGGTGCCGGCGAGCAGGTCGGCCTCGGAGTAACCGAAACGCTCGAGATCCTCCTGGGGCAGATAGATCCGCCCGCGGGCGCGGTCTTCACCCACATCCCGCAGGATGTTCGTGAGCTGGTTGGCGATGCCCAGGGCCACGGCCGCGCTGGAGGTGTCCGGCCTCTCGCTCCAGGGGGCTGAGGTGTAGGCGGGATCCAGGCCCATCACCTCCTGGGTCATCAGGCCCACCGTGCCTGCCACCCGGTAGCAGTAGAGCTCAAGGTCCTCGAAGCGGGCGTAGCGGTGGCGCTGCAGATCCATCCGCTGGCCCTCGATCATGTCGAGGTAAGGCTGCAGCGGCTGGGGATAGCGCTGCAGGGTGTCGACCATCACCAGGTCGAGGGCGTCATGCACCTCTCCAGCGAAGAGAGAGCGGGTGCGTTCTTCCCAGCGATCGAGCCGCTCGGCCAGGCACTCCACCGGCAGGGCCTGAGCCTGGGGACTGTCCATCAGCTCGTCGGTGCGACGGCACCAGACATAGATCGCCCAGATCGCCCGCCGCTTCGCCGGCGGCATCAACAAGGTGCCGAGGTAGAAGGTCTTGGCCCACTGGGCTGTTTCCTGGCGGCAAGACTGGTAGGCCTCCTCCAACGTCGGCAGGGAAGGGCAGGTCACCGTGGTGGAGGCAGCCAGCACCGTCACACCGCCAGGGGGGCCATGGCACGGCTGTGGCTGACGGCCTCAGCGCAGAGCTTGCCGCTCAACACAGCCCCCTCCATCGAAGCGAGGTAGCGCTGCATCGTGTAGTCACCGGCCATGAAGAAATTGGCGATCGGCGTGTCCTGCGTCGGTCGCAGCTGCTGGCAGCCTGGCACCGTCTTGTAAACGGAGAGCGGTGTCTTCACAACCCGTGCCTTGCGCAGCTGAGCCTGGTCCTCGCCGGTGAAGTGATCCGGGAACAACCGCCGAAGCTCGCTGAGGGTGGCCTCCACGATCGCCTCGTCGCTGCGGCCGATCCACTCCTCGGCCGGCGCGAAGACCAGCTCCAGCATCGAGCGCTCCGCATCGGCATACTCCCGGCAGGTGTTGCTCATGTCGGCGTAGACGCTGAGCAGATCGGAGCGGCTGAACAGCAGGTGATCGATCGCGGTGAGCTTGCGGTCGAACCAGAGGTGGATGTTGATCACCGGCACCCCCCGGAGGCCCTCCAGCTTCTCGAAGAAGGGCAGCTGCTTCCAGGGCTCGGGCAGCAGCAGCTTGAGCGGATCCACCGGCAGGGCACTGACGTAGGCGTCAGCCTGCAGCAGGCGGGGCTCCTGCCCCTTCACGCCGGCCAGACGGAACCCGGAAACGCTGCCGTCGTCGGCCAACTCGATCTGGCGCAGGGGGCAGTTGAGATGCACCTCACCGCCCCGCTCACGGATCCACTCCACGATCGGCTCGCACAGTCGCTGGGGCGGGTTGCCATCGAGGAAAGCCATCTTCGAGCCGTTCTTCTCCTGAAGGAAGCGGTTCAGAGCCGTGAGGATCACCGTGCTTGAGATCTCATCAGGGTTGATGAAATTCAAGGCCTTGCTCATGGCGATGAAGACTTCATCATTTACCCGTTTGGGAATATTATGCAGTTCAAGCCATTCCGACCAGGAGTACTTGTCACACTCTTCGACATAATTCTGGCCACGCAGCATCGCCGGTACCAGACCCAGGCCGAACTGGATTTTCTCCGGCCAGCTCAGCATGTCGTTGTTGCCGAGAATCGCCGCCACACCATTGAGGGGTGCGGGGAGGTCGGGGAAGTCGAAGCGGCTGTAGTTACCCGGTGAATCCTTCTGATTGAAGATCATCGCGTGGTCCTTCCACTGCAGACGGTCTTCGATGCCCAGCTCAGCGAAGAGCTGCAGCATATTGGGGTAGGCCCCGAAGAAAATGTGCAGACCGGTTTCATACCAGTCGCCGTCCTCGTCCTGCCAGGCGGCCACCTTGCCACCGAGCACATCGCGCGCCTCCACGACCACGGGCGTGTGGCCCGCATCGCTGAGGTATTTGGCGCAGGAGAGACCGGCAAGGCCTGCTCCGGCGATGGCGACGCGCATGGGAAAACGAAAAGTCAACGGCAACCTTAAAAGGGCTGCCGCTGGCAGCGGCGTCCCGGGGAGCAGCCCAGAGGCCACAGAGGTTCCTAAAGTCGATGTCCGTGAGGCGTCCTGACTGCCCACGACCCCCCAGCCATGGTCGATGCCAGCCTGCTCAAGTCCACCACCCGCCACGTGCGTGTGTTCACCGCCCGGGTGGAGGACGGCCAGCTGATCGCTGATCCCAGCCAGCTGACCCTGGATCTCGATCCCGACAATGAGTTCCTCTGGGACGCGCCCGTTCTCGGCAAGGTCCAGCAGCGCTTCCGCGAGCTCGTGGCCGCCAGCGCCGGCCACGAGCTCAGCGAATACAACCTGCGCCGGATCGGCTCGGAGCTCGAGGGCTTCATCCGCCAGCTGCTCCAGGCCGGTGAGCTGCGCTACAACCCCGAAGCCCGGGTGCTCAATTACTCGATGGGCCTGCCCCGCACACCGGAGGCCTCTTGACCCGCTCCCGTTACGACCGTGGCAACGTCGGCCGGGGGAGCTACGGCCGCAGCAGCGACACCCGTGCCATGCCGGCCGCTGAGGGGCGCGATCCCTACGAAGCTTATGAACGCGCGCCCCGGGGACGGCGGACGGCTGAGCGCGGCGGTGGCGGCGGCAACGGTGGCCCGAGTGGGAACGGTGGAGCCGGTGGCGGCGGCGGCGGCAGTCCGATTCAGCTGAATGTCGGCACCATCGCCGTGCTTGCGGGTGTGCTGGTGCTCGGCATCGGCATCGGCACGGCTCTCTCGAGCAACACCCCCGGCAACCAGGGCAACATCGCCAGCAGCCAGCAGCTGGATCTGGCGGTGCCCGATCCCGAGTTCTGCAAGCAGTGGGGGGCCAGCGCCTTCGTGATGGATGTGGAGCTCTACACCACCATGAATCCGAGCAGCAGCTTCGTGACCCAGCCCACCCTGCAGCCGGGCTGCGTGATCCGTCGGGAGAACTGGAGCGTGCTGCAGAAGGAGGGCGCGGTGACCTCCGAGCAGATGCGCCAGTGCAAGCAGCGCATGAACACCTTTGCTTACATCGGCTCGATCCGCGACAAGCCCATCGTGCGCTGCGTCTACCAGACCGACATCAGCGGCAACAAGTTCCAGACCAAGGGCATTGCCGACGATGCCGCCGGCATCACCCCCGAAGGGAACCAGTTCTGATCGGGCTACCGCTTCAGGAGGCCGAGGCCGCCTGGGCCACGGCCTCCACCACAGGTGGGGCCGCCGGCCGTACCGAGGGCTGGCGCAGGGGGCTGTCAGGGCTGGCGAACACAGGCAGAACTTCGCGGCGGAAGGCCTCGGAGGCCCTTGAGCAGTAGCGGGCCGGATGGGTGATCAGCTTGAGCTGACGGCGCACGAGCAGGTCGGTGACGATCGGGCGGTGCAGGCTGCCCGTGGCCAGCTCGCGCTCGATCGAGACCACCGGCAGGAAGGCGGCACCGAGGCCCGACTGCACGGCGTTCTTGATCGCCTCGAAGGAGTTGAGCTCCATCTCGATCTTGAGGCGCTGCACCTCCAGACCGGAGCGGGCCAACAGCTGATCCACCATCTTGCGGGTGGTCGACTGGGCATCGAGGCAGACGAAGCCGAGGCGGTAGAGGTCGTCCTTGTGCAGCTCGGGCAGGCGCGCCAGGGGGTGCTTCACCGGCAGCACCAGCGCCAGTTCGTCGTTGGCGTAGGGCACCACCTGGAGCAGATCCGCCAGTTCACTGGGCAGCTCGCCACCGATGATCGCCAGATCGATCTGACCGTTGGCCACGCTCCAGCTGGTGCGGCGAGTGCTGTGCACCTGGAGCTGCACCGACACGTCAGGGTATTTCTGGCGGAACAGCCCGATCATGCGGGGCATCAGATACGTGCCCGTGGTCTGGCTGGCCCCCACGATCAGGGAGCCACCGCGCAGGTTGTGGAGATCGTCGAGGGCGCGGCAGGCTTCCTGGCACTGACTGAGGATCCTGTCGCAGTAGCTGAGCAGGAGGTGGCCGGCTTCAGTGAGCTGCGCCTTGCGCCCGCCCCGGTCGAACAGGGAGACATCCAGCTGCTTCTCCAGGTTCTGAATCTGCAGACTCACCGCCGGCTGGGTGACGTAGAGACTGTCGGCAGCTTTCTTGAAGCTGCCCTCGCTGGCGATGGCGCGCAGGATGCGCAGCTGATCGAGGGTGAAGGGCAGATCAGCCATGGGATGGGCTCTTGGCCTGGCTCCGGCTGGAAGGAAGAACTCTAAAGGGGAAACTCGTGAACCCCGGGGCCTGCGATCCCAGGCCGGGATGGAATGACACCTCCGCCAGAATCGTCGCTTCCGCTGCGGCTTCTTGGCCACGTCTCCGCCCTGCTTCCCCTTGCTCCCCGCGGATCTCGGTGCCGGCCTTGACGCCGTGCCACCCGAGCACCGATCCAGCCTGGTGATGCTCGCCCTGCTGCTGGGGTTTGCGCTGCTCCACAGCGGCGGTGCGGCCCTGAGGGTCCAGGCTGAACAGCGCGTCGGGGCCCGACTGTGGCGCCTGCTGTTCGCGGCCGTGAGTATCCCGGCGGCAGTGGTGGTGGTGGGCTACTTCATCGCCCACCGCTACGAGGGCATACGGCTCTGGAACGTCCAGGGCACCCCCGGCCTGATCCCCCTGGTCTGGGTGGGGACGGCCATCAGCTTCTTCTTTCTCTATCCAGCCACCTACAACCTGCTGGAGATCCCGGCGCTGCTGAAGCCGCAGGTGCGCCTCTACGCCAGCGGGATCATCCGCATCAGCCGCCATCCCCAGGCAGTGGGGCAGGTGCTCTGGTGCGCCACCCACCTGCTCTGGATCGGCAGCAGCTTCATGCTGGTCACCTGCGCGGGCCTGATCGGCCACCACCTGTTCGCGGTCTGGCATGGCGACCGGCGGCTGCGGGCCCGCTTCGGAGAGGCATTCGAGGACCTGCGCGCCAGCACGTCGGTGATTCCCTTCCTCGCCGTGCTCGACGGCCGCCAGCAACTGGTCTGGGGGGAATTCCTGCGGCCGGCCCAGCTGGGGATCGTCATCGCCATCGGTCTGTTCTGGTGGAGCCACCGCTTCCTGGGCCTGGCGGCAGAGGCCTTTCTGGGGGGACCGCTGGGTCGGCTGCTGGGCTGAGCGTGCCCGTGCTGCCGGGCCGGGGCCCCTGATCGCGGTCCAACACACAGCTCGGACCCACCGGGGCAGGCTGCTTACACTCCGATGGCCCGCACCCTGAGCTGGATGACGTCGGCTGCCGAACTTGCCTGGTTGATCCCCGTTCTGCCCCTGGCTGGGGCCGCCATCACCGGCCTCGGCCTGATCAGCTTCAATCGAACCGTCAACCGTCTGCGCAAGCCGGTGGCCCTGCTGCTGCTCAGCTGTGTCGGGGCGGCCGCAGTGCTCAGCTTCGCCGTGCTGGCCGAGCAACTGGCGGGGGCTCCAGCCACCGAGGTGCTCTTCGACTGGGCCAGCGCGGGCAGTTTCAATCTGCAGATGGGCTTCCGGGTGGATGCCCTCGGGGCCGTGATGCTCTCACTGGTCACCACCATCGCCCTGCTGGTGATGGTCTATTCCGATGGGTACATGGCCCATGACAAGGGCTATGTGCGCTTTTTCACCTACCTCGCGCTCTTCAGCAGCTCGATGCTGGGCCTGGTGATCAGCCCGAACCTGCTCGAGATCTACGTGTTCTGGGAGCTGGTGGGCATGTGCTCCTACCTCCTGGTGGGCTTCTGGTACGACCGTGACGGCGCTGCCAACGCCGCCCAGAAAGCCTTCGTGGTGAACCGAGTGGGCGACTTCGGCCTTCTGCTGGGCATTCTCGGGCTGTTCTGGGCCACGGGTGCATTCGGTTTCGAGGAGATCGGCGCCCGCCTGGCGGACGCCGTGGCGGGCGGCAGCCTCTCCAACGGCGCGGCCGTGCTGCTCTGCCTGCTCGTGTTCATGGGACCGATGGCCAAGTCGGCCCAGTTCCCCCTGCACGTATGGCTGCCCGACGCCATGGAGGGTCCGACCCCCATCTCCGCCCTGATCCATGCCGCCACGATGGTGGCGGCCGGGGTTTTCCTGGTGGCCCGGCTGCAGCCGGTCTATGCCCCCTTCCCCCAGGTGCAGCTGGTGATCGCCGTGGTGGGCACGATCACCTGCTTCCTGGGGGCCTCGATCGCCCTCACCCAGATGGACCTCAAGAAGGGCCTGGCGTACAGCACCGTGAGCCAGCTGGGTTACATGATGCTGGCCATGGGCTGCGGCGCCCCGGTTGCCGGCATGTTTCATCTGGTCACCCACGCCTTCTTCAAGGCGATGCTGTTCCTGGGCTCCGGTTCAGTGATTCATGCCATGGAGGACGTAGTGGGCCATGAGCCGGTGCTGGCCCAGGACATGCGCCTGATGGGCGGCCTGCGTCAGTTCATGCCCGTGACGGCGATCACCTTCCTGATCGGCTGTGTAGCCATCAGCGGCATTCCGCCCCTGGCGGGCTTCTGGAGCAAGGACGAGATTCTCGGCCAGGCCTTCAACACCTATCCGATTCTCTGGGTGGTGGGCTTTCTCACCGCCGGCATGACCGCCTTCTACATGTTCCGCCTTTACTTCCTCACCTTCGAGGGCGAGTTCCGCGGCAACGACGCGGCCGTTCAGGCCCAACTGCTCAAGGACGCCGGCAAGGTGGCGCCTGGGGCTGAGTCGGAGGGAGAGGGGGCCGGCCATGGCCACCACGCCAGCCACCCCCATGAATCCGGCTGGCAGATGGCCCTCCCCCTCGCTGTGCTGGCGGTGCCGTCGGCACTGATCGGCCTGCTGGGAACCCCCTGGCACAGCCGCTTCGCCGGCCTGCTCAATCCGCAGGAAGCGGCCGAGATGGCTGAGCACTTCTCCTGGGCTGAATTCCTGCCCCTGGCAGGTGCCTCGGTGGCGATCTCGATCACCGGCATCACGATTGCCGTGCTGGCCTACTCGCTCCACAAGCTCGATCTGGCCACCCTGGTGGCCGCCCGCTTCCCTAGCCTCAACGCCTTCCTGGCCAACAAGTGGTATCTCGACGACCTCAACGACAAGCTGTTCGTGCAGGGCAGTCGCAAGCTGGCCCGTCAGGTGCTGGAAGTGGACGCCAAGGTGGTGGACGGGGTGGTGAACCTCACCGGCCTGCTGACCCTTGGCAGCGGCGAAGGCCTCAAGTATTTCGAAACCGGCCGGGCCCAGTTCTATGCCTTGATCGTGTTCGGTGGCGTGATCGCCCTGGTGGTGCTCTTCAGCAGCTTCTGAACCGGGGCACTGTGTGTGTCATCCCTTATCTGAAGGCGACCTGAGCGGCAGGTATTTCTACACTCCGCCCAGACCTGATGCCTGCCCCCGTGCCGCTCGATCCTGCCGTTGCCACGGGCGCCCTAGGTGCCTTGAGCGACGCACCCGCCACCGTCTTTCCCTGGCTGAGCGTTTCGATCCTGATGCCGATCGCCGCGGCCCTGCTGATCCCCTTCATCCCGGATCCAGGCGACGGTAAGACGATCCGCTGGTACGCCCTTGGCGTCGCCCTGGTCACCTTCCTGGTCACCGCCGGCGCCTACCTCAACGGCTACGACCCCTCTGTGGCCGGGCTGCAGCTGATTGAGCGGGTGGAGTGGGTGCCCGATCTGGGCCTGGCCTGGTCGGTGGGAGCCGACGGGCTCTCGATGCCCCTGATCCTGCTCACCAGCTTCATCACCGCCCTGGCGGTGCTGGCGGCCTGGCCAGTCACATTCAAGCCGCGCCTGTTCTATTTCCTGATCCTGGCCATGGACGGCGGCCAGATCGCTGTCTTCGCCGTGCAGGACATGCTCCTGTTCTTCCTCTCCTGGGAGCTGGAGCTGCTGCCGGTTTACCTGCTGCTGGCGATCTGGGGGGCGAAGAAACGGCAGTATGCCGCCACCAAGTTCATCCTCTACACGGCCGGAGGGTCGGTCTTCATCCTTCTGGCAGCCCTCGCGATGGGTTTCCATGGCGGCGGCGCTCCCAACTTCGAATACACCACCCTGGCAGCGAAAGAGTTCGGCACACGCTTCCAGGTGCTGGCCTACGCGGGCCTGCTGATCGCCTTCGGGGTGAAACTGCCGATCGTGCCCCTGCACACCTGGCTTCCTGACGCCCACGGGGAGGCCACGGCGCCGGTGCACATGCTCCTGGCCGGAATCCTGCTGAAGATGGGCGGCTATGCCCTGCTGCGCTTCAACGTGCAGCTGCTGCCCGATGCCCACGCCCAGTTCGCGCCCCTGCTGGTGGTGCTGGGGGTGGTGAACATCATCTACGCCGCGCTCACCTCCTTCGCCCAGCGCAACCTCAAACGCAAGATCGCCTACAGCTCGATCAGCCACATGGGCTTCGTGCTGATCGGCATCGGCAGCTTCAGCGCCCTCGGCACCAGCGGCGCCATGCTCCAGATGGTCAGCCACGGCCTGATCGGCGCCAGCCTCTTCTTCCTGGTGGGCGCCACCTACGACCGCACCCACACCCTGCAGCTCGATGAGATGGGCGGCGTGGGCCAGAAGATGCGCAAGATGTTCGCGCTCTGGACCGTCTGCTCCCTGGCTTCCCTTGCCCTGCCTGGCATGAGTGGCTTCGTGTCGGAGCTGATGGTGTTCGTGGGCTTCGTCACCAGCGAGGCCTACTCACTCAGCTTCCGCATCGTGATGGCAGCTCTGGCGGCGGTGGGGGTGATCCTCACACCGATCTATCTGCTCTCGATGCTGCGGGAGATCTTCTTCGGCAAGGAGAACACCGAGCTGGTCTCCCACACCAAGCTGGTGGATGCCGAACCGCGTGAGATCTACGTGATCTCCTGCCTGCTGGTGCCGATCATCGGCATCGGCCTCTATCCGCGCCTGATGACCGACAGCTACCGGGCCTCGATCGAGGCCTTGGTGCAACGCGAGGAGACCTCCCTGGCGCGGATGATTCCAGCCGGCCGCCAGGGCCTGATTCGTCAGAACCCTCCCCTGGCTCTGCTCAGTGCCGGCGTGGAGCCCCGTCAGCCCCTGATGACGGCTCCGCTGCTGCCCTGAGCGAGAAGTCGACAGGGGTTACGAAACCCTGCGGATGCTGCTCACCCATCCCCGTGCCCAGGGGGGATGCCTACGCTCCCAGCCTGTTGGACCCTCCTGGACCATCAGCTCTCCAACCTTCAACCTTTCGCCTCACCCCAAGCGTCCCGAACCATGCGTCAGCTGAACTTCCTGCTGATCTTCAGCTTTGGCCTGGCCACGGTGATGTTCACCCTGGAGAACACCACCGCCACCACGGTGCACTTCCTTCCCGGGGTGAGCGCCACGCTCCCCCTGGCCGCGATGATGCTGGTCGTGGGAGGCATCGGTGCCACCGCCGCCTGGGTGTTCGCCGTCTGGACCGGCGTCGTCAAGAAGGTCGAGGAGCTGCAGGAGCAGGGCGAACGGGAGGCCCAGCAGGTGAGGATCCAGGAGCTCGAAGCCGACGTTCAGCGCTACCGGGCCACGGTGGATGCCCAGCTGAGTCTGCTGCCGGCCGCTGGCCAGAGTTCGGCCCCGAGCCCTGAATCCCAGCTCGATGAGGCCTGAACCAGGGCCCCGCTGGCCGTAAGCCCCCAGGCGGGGTACGTTTCCGGCAGATGAAATGTGGAAGGTTCTTGGCTGAAGCAGGCGCCAGGCTGGCGATTCGCCTGCTGCAAGATGCCGCCGAACGTGGCGAGATTGACCCCTGGGACGTGGATGTGATTGCCGTGGTCGACGGCTTCCTCGACCAGCTGCGCCAGAGGATCGGTGCACCCCGGCTGGTGAGCAGACCCGGTGAGGGCGGCAGCTTCGAGAACGATCTGGCCGCCACCAGCGAGGCGTTCCTGGCCGCCTCCGTGCTGGTGAGCCTGAAGGCCGAGATCCTCGAGCAGCAGACCCTGCCGCCGGAGCCGGCACTGGAGCTGGACGCCTTCGGCTTCGACGACGAGGACACTGGATCCTTCGAGCTGCTCTCTTTTCAGCTGCCGCGCCGGCCGGAGCGTCACCTGTTGCGGCGGGCCGTGGCACCACCCCCGCTGCAGCGTCCCGTCACCCTGGGGGAACTGATCCGCCAGCTGGAGGACATCGCCGAGCGGTTGGAGCAAGGTGAGGCGAGCGGGCGAACCCGCCAGCGTGGACGTCGCTACAGCGAGCGGGCGGCGATCGAGCAGGTGGCCGCCCTGGCCCACCGCGAGAAACTGCCGGAAACGACCGCCGCCCTCAGCCACTTCCTGATGGAGTGGCAGGCCGCCCGCGACTGGGTGAACTTCGAGGTGCTGGTGGAAGCCTAGGCACAGGCCGCCCCGGCGGATCTGGACCAGGACCGTGTGGGGGTGTTCTGGGCCCTGCTCTTCCTCTGCTCCCAGGGCAGGGTCGACCTTCAGCAGGAGGGCGACCTCTTCGGCCCCCTGTTCCTCAAGGGTTGCTGGGAAGGCATGGGCGCTGGACCGTCAGTGCTTCCACACGGACTGGTGCCAGCTCCCTCTCCGGCTCGGGAAGCGCAGGCCGCCTGAGGGTCTTCACTAGGCTGCCTTGAATCAGATCAGAAGGGGAAAGGTGCCCATGAAGGCCATGATTCTCGCGGCCGGCAAGGGAACTCGGGTGCAGCCCATCACCCACACGATTCCCAAGCCGATGATCCCGATTCTGCAGAAACCCGTGATGGAGTTTCTGCTGGAGCTGCTCCGTCAGCATGGGTTCACCGAAGTCATGGTCAATGTTTCACACCTGGCCGCGGAAATCGAGAACTACTTCAGAGATGGCCAACGCTTCGGCGTGGAGATCGCCTACAGCTTCGAAGGGCGCATCGAAGACGGAGAACTGATCGGTGCCGCCCTCGGTTCCGCCGGCGGCCTCAAGAAGATCCAGACGTTTCAACCCTTCTTCGACGACACCTTCGTGGTGCTCTGCGGCGATGCGCTGATCGACCTCGACCTCACCGAGGCCGTGCGCCTCCACCAGGAGAAAGGGGCCATGGCTTCCCTGGTCACCAAGCGGGTGCCGAAGGATCAGGTGAGCAGCTACGGCGTGGTGGTCACCGACCAGGACAGCCGGGTTCTGAGCTTCCAGGAGAAGCCCTCGGTGGCCGAGGCCGCCAGCGACATGATCAACACCGGCATCTACATCTTCGAGCCGGAAGTTCTCGATCACATCCCAGCCGGCGTTCCCTTCGACATCGGCGCCGACCTCTTCCCCAGGCTGGTGGCCGCCGGGGCCCCCTTCTATGCCCTGCCGATGGACTTCGAATGGGTGGACATCGGCAAGGTGCCCGACTACTGGCAGGCGATCCGCAGCGTGCTGGAAGGCAAAGTGCGCCAGGTGTCGGTGCCTGGTCGGGAGGTGCGGCCAGGGATCTTCACGGGCCTGAACGTCGCCGCCGACTGGGACAAGATCAACGTGACCGGCCCCATTTACGTGGGGGGCATGAGCCGCATCGATCCCGGTGTGACGATCGTGGGGCCGGCGATGATCGGACCTAGCTGCCACATCTGTGAGGGCGCCACCATCGACAACTCGATCATCTTTGATTATTCCCGCATCGGTGCCGGCGTGCGCCTGGTGGAGAAGCTGGTGTTCGGCCGCTATTGCGTCGATCGCAACGGAGACCACTTCGACCTGCAGGAAGCCTCCCTCGACTGGCTGATCACCGACGTGCGCCGCCAGGACGTGGTGCAGCCCTCGCCCCAGCAGAAGGCGATGGCTGATCTGCTCGGCACGGATCTGGCCCTCAGTGCGGGCGAGAACTGACCTCCGTCAGCAGCGATCCCCCTGGCGGCGAGACGCCAGCCTCGGCCAGGATCCAGGGGATGCGCTCCTCCGCCTTCACCGCCATCAGATGAACGCCCTGGGCAATGGCGCGGTACGAGCGCACCTGCTCGGCGGCGATCGCCACACCCTCGGCCGCCGGATCCGCTGACGCCGCCAGCCGATCAATGATCTGCTGGGGAATCGAGGCACCCGGCACCACGCGATTGATGAAGGCCGCGTTCCGCGCCGATTTGAGCAGGAACACCCCCGCCAGCACCGGCAGGCCCAGGGGTTCACTGATCTCGCCGCAAAAGCGGCGCAGCGCTTCGGTATTCATCACCATCTGGGTCTGCAGGAAGCGCGCGCCGGCCGCCTGCTTGCGCGCCACCCGAGCCCGCAGGCCGCTCCAGCTGGGCGACTGGGGGTCGGCTGCGGCCCCTGGGAACAGTGCCGTGGGACCATCCGGCAGCATGCCCTCCACTGGATCGAGGCCAGCGTTGAGGCGGCCCAGCAACTGCAGCAGGCGCACCGCCTCCAGCTCATTGACAGCCCGGGCGCCCGGCTGATCCCCGGCACCCACGGGGTCTCCGGTAAGGCAGAGCACATTGCGGATGCCGAGGGCGTGGGCGCCGAGCAGATCGGCCTGGAGAGCAATCCGGTTGCGGTCGCGGCAGGCCAGCTGCAGCACGGGCTCGATCCCGGCATCGAGCAGCAGGCGGCAGAGGGCAAGGCTGCTCATGCGCATCACGGCCCTGCTGCCGTCGGTGACATTGACGGCATGGACCAGCCCGCGCAGCTTGGCGGCCACTGCAAGGGTGCGACAGGGATCTCCTCCCCGCGGCGGGGTCACCTCAGCCGTGATGGCGAACTGACCGGTCTCCAGGGCCTGGCGCAGAAGCAAGGGACAGGGGATAGCTCAGGGCCCATCATGCGTCAACGGCCGCTGCTTACAGTGGGTGTGTGGAGGCGTGGGGTCTGGATGTCCGATCGAGACAATCTCATCCAGCTGCGCTCCAGTCTTTCGGAACGCGAGCTGGAAATCATCGAGCGGGTAGCGACGGGCCTGACCAATCAGGAAATCGCCTTGGAGCTGATGATCAGCAAGCGAACGGTCGACAACCACGTCAGCAACATCTTCACCAAGACCGGCGCCAAGAACCGGGTGGCTCTGTTGAACTGGGCGATGGATAACGGCAAAATCTGCCGTGATGGTTTCAATTGCTGCAATTTACCCAGCCCTGAAGGCTGAATTCTGGGCTCGATTCAGGTGCTCTGGTACGCCCCGACCGATACGGCCCTCGGCAGGTGAGGCACCTCGACGGTGGCGGTGAGGGGCTGGAGGCTGTAGCCGTCGGGTCCAAGCCCGAACAGATCGGCGTAGTCGAGGCAATCGTCGGTGTCGCGGCCGGCGAAGCGGAGCACGCCTTGGTGGTCGTAGAGGCCGATCACGGACGGACCTGAGGCAGGGGGAAGTGGGGGATTAAGGAGAAATCCTTAATGAAATCCTAGCTGATGTCGCTGTCGTTACAAAGACCGTCCGCCAACAAAGCCTGCCGATCCGCTTCAGACCAGGAGCTCCATGGGCGCCGCGCCAGGGCCGCATTGCTGAGCGCCCCAAGCCCGGTGATCTCCCGATGGCACCAGGCCGGCAGCGCCAGCACTTGGTCCTCCCGCTCCAGCTCCACTTCCGCCACCACCAGGGGCGAGTTCTCCCCCTCGAACACGTCAAGCACCCAATCACCGCCAGGCAGGTCAAGCCCGTAGCGCTCCTTGCTGAGGCTGGCCGCGGCCAGGCCCAGCAGCTGACGGGCATCGGCGACCGGGATCGCATACTCGAACTCCGCACGAGTGACGGCGGTGACGGTGGCCTTGAGGGTCAGCCAGGCCCGCCCCGCCTGCGCCGCATCGGTTCGCCCGTCCTCCAGGCGCACCCGCACAGTGACCCCATCGGCAGAAGCCTGCAGATAGCCCTGGCACAGGTGTTGCCGCCAGAGGATGTGCTCCCTCCACCCCGTTCCTCCCACGAGGAAGCGGCGCTCGATCTCCAGAGCCACCGATCAAAACCACAAGCAGTAGCCCATCCTGCCGTCAGGCCTTCGGCGAGGGTGCTCCGTTCAGTTGGCGGAGGGTTCTGAGGCAGTGAGGTCGCCGGCCCAGTGCAGCTTGTGGCTGAGGGTGCGGTAGTAGGACGGGCTCTGCTGCAGCACCACCATCAGGGCGCAGTGGCTGGAGCGCTGCACCACGCAGCGATCGCCCGGTTCCAGCATCGTGGCATGGGCTCCGTCCTTCCAGAGCTTCACCCGCCGGCTCGGCTCACCAAGGGGCCAGATCGCCAGCTGCGAGCGGGGTGGCACCACCACCGGCCGACTGGAGAGGCTCATCGGGCAGATCGGATTGACCACGATGGCATCGATTCCGGGATGGAGGATCGGGCCTCCGGCCGCCATGGCGTAACCGGTGGAGCCGGTGGAGGTGGCGATGATCAGACCATCGCCGCGGAACTGATCCACCACCTCCCCGTCGATCTCCAGCTCCAGCACGCAGGTGGGCGAGAGCTCATCGAGGAAGGGGCGGAAATAGAAATCATTGAGCGCCCGGTGCAGCCGGGCGGGCCCATCGCTGGCGGGATCCTCCTGCTCATCCCCTTCGGGCACCCCATCGCCGCGATCAACGAAGGCTTCCAGCATCATGCGGCGCTCGAGGGCGAAGCGGTCATCGCGCAGCCGTTGCCAGAGGTTGTCGTCAGAGGAGGTGGTGCTGAGCACCAGTAACTTGCGCTCATGGGTGAGGAATCCGAGGTGCCCACCCACGTTGAAGCTCAGGATCGGCACATCCAGGGGGCCGAGGTGACGGGCCGCGCCGAGGACGGTGCCATCCCCACCCAGCACCACGGTGAGGTCAGGCAGGCAAGGCTCTGTAGCCAGCAAGCCCGGGAAGGGATTGGAGCTGGCTCCGCTGCTGGCCACCGTGACCTGAACCCCCTGGGAACGCAGGTCTTCGCAGCAGCGCCTTGCCTGGCGCTGAGCCGCCTGGCTGCCGGAGCGCACGATCAGCCAGACCCGCTGCAGCTGCATGGAATCAGGCCCGAACCCAGAATCGCCAAACCGGAGGGGGAGCGGCGGGGAAGGTCACCAGCGCAACAGGTTGAAGCGCTCCATGTCGACGGTTTCGCGGTTGCGGTAGAGGGACAGAAGGATCGCCAGGCCCACGGCCGCTTCGGCGGCGGCCACGGTGATCACGAAAATGGCAAAGACCTGGCCACGGATCTGCTGGCCATCGATGTAACTGGAGAAGGCCATCAGGTTGATGTTGACGGCATTGAGCATCAACTCAATGCTCATCAGAACCCGCACGGCGTTGCGGCTGTTGATCAGGCCCCAGACCCCGGTGCAGAAGAGGATGGCGGCAAGCACCAGGTAGGCCTGGAGCGGAATATCAATGGAGGTGGCGGACATAATCAGACTTTTTCCAGCAGGGTGGTATCGTCGGCGCTGTTCTCCAGCAGCAGTGGGGTGCGCTCTTTTTCGATCAGTCCTTGATCGGCGGCTTCACCCGTGATCACATCACTGCTGAACACGTCGCGACGGGCGAGCACGATCGCTCCGATCATCGCCATCAGCAGCAGAACCGAGGCCAGCTCGAAGGGCAGCAGATAATCGCTGAAGAGGTGGATGCCGATCAGCACCGTGGCGTCATCCCCGAGAGGGGTGGGCCCCGGCACAGCCCAGGGGGTGGTGAGATCGACCCGCAGGATCAGCAGGAACAGACCGAGGCAGACGGCCCCGGAGAGCAAGCGGCGCAGGAGCAGGCCGGGGATCTCGGCCATGGCCTCTTTCTTGTTCACGAGCATGATCGCGAACAGGATCAGCACGTTCACGGCGCCCACGTACACCAGGACCTGGGCTGCAGCAACAAAACTGGCATTCAGCAGCAGGTAAAGACCAGCCACGGAGAGGAAAACACCAGCCAGCAGGAAGGCTGAATAGACGATGTTGGGCAGCAGCACCACCCCGAGTGAGCCCAGCACCAGGGTGAGGGAGAGGGCGATGAAGCAGACGAGCTGGGTGACGGACGCGATCGTCATCAGGCGTTCTCCGCGGGCTTGGCGGCTGATGCCGCCATCTCAGCCTGCACCTGCTCCGGCAGCTTTCCGGCCCTTGGCCTGGAGGGGTCGACCCCGTGGGGGTCCATCTCTCCCTTGGGCAGATAGGCCAGCTCACGCAGGGGCACCACGGCCGGATCACTGGTGACGCTGGTGGGAAGGCGACCCAGGGCCACGCTGTCGTAATTGAGGCTGTGGCGGTCAAAGGCTGCCAACTCGTATTCCTCAGTCATGGAGAGGCAGTTGGTCGGGCAATACTCCACGCAATTGCCGCAGAAGATACAGACCCCGAAGTCGATGGAGTAGTTCTTCAGCTCCTTTTTCTTGGTCTCCTTGTTCATCACCCAATCCACCACCGGCAGGTTGATGGGGCACACCCGCACGCAGACCTCACAGGAGATGCATTTATCGAACTCGTAGTGGATCCTGCCCCGATAACGCTCCGAGGGGATCAGCTTCTCGTAGGGGTATTGAACGGTGTTCGGCCTGCGGCGCAGGTGATCAAACGTGACCGACAGGCCTTGGGTGATGTAATTGGCCGCACCGACGGCGTCCTTGGTGTAGTCACCGACCTTTTGCAGGAATCCGAACATGGCGGGGGAGTCGGAGAGGAACGAAGACAGGAGCTGGGAGCTGGAGAGTTGGAGCTGAGGCTGGAACAGAGAGTTGTTGAGTCAATGATGACCGGCTGGCCGCTCAACCGCCGAAAAAGGCGGGGAAGGCGAGCTTCAGGCCAGCGGTGACCAGCAGATTGACCAGGGCGATCGGCAGCAAAAACTTCCAGCCCAGATCCAGAAGCTGGTCGATGCGAACCCGTGGGAGTGTCCAGCGCAGCAGGATGGCGATGAACACAAGCAGGTAGGCCTTGAGCACCGTCATGACGATGCCCAGGGAACCGGTGATCACCTGCACCAGAGGGGCATCCACCGACTGGCCGAGAGCGCCGGCCAGCCACTCCACCGGCAGGGGGAACCCCCAGCCGCCGAGATAAAGGACGGCCACCAGCAGGGCCGAGAGCACCAGGTTGATGTAACTGCCCAGGTAGAAGAGGGCGAACTTCATGCCGGCGTACTCGGTCTGGTAGCCAGCCACCAGTTCCTCTTCCGCCTCGGGGAGGTCGAAAGGAAGGCGTTCGCATTCGGCCAGGGCGCAGATCCAGAAGATCAGGAACCCCACGGGCTGACGCCAGATGTTCCAGCTGAGAATGCCGGCACCGCTCTGCTGGTTGACGATGTCGACGGTGCTGAGGGAGTTGCTCATCATCACGACCGCCAGCACCGCCAGAGCCAGGGGGATTTCGTAGCTGATCGACTGGGCCGCGGCCCGCAGCCCTCCCAGCAAGGAGTACTTGTTGTTGCTGGCGTAGCCGCTCATCAGCAGCCCGATCGGCTGGATGCTGCTGAGGGCGATCCAGAGGAAAACGCCGATGCCCACATCGCTGATCAGCAGGTTCTGACCGAAGGGCACCACCAGCCAGGAGAGGATGACCGGCACCAGCACCAGCACCGGGCCGAGGGTGAACAGCAGCCCGTCGGCGCGGTGGGGGATGACGTCTTCCTTGAACAGCAGCTTGAGGCCATCGGCCATCGGCTGCAGCACCCCGAGGGCACCGGCGTATTCAGGGCCGATCCGCTGCTGCACAGCGGCGGAAATCTTGCGCTCCAGCCAGACGTTGACCAGCACGCCGATGACGGCGGCCACCAGCACCAGCAGCATCGGCAGGGGCAGCCAGAGCAGATGGGCCGTGCCCTGGCTCAGGCCGAATCCCTCCAGGGTGCTGGTGAAACTGGATTGAAGGTCAAGACCAGGGCCAACCACAGCCAGAGCTGGCCAGCTGGTGGTCAAGAGAACTGGTGCCGGGTCGATCAACACCGTGACAACTCCGCGTCTCGCTGAGGTGTAGGCAACTTAAACGCCTGGCAGGGCATTGCGGGCATCCTGAGGCAACCAACTCCTGCGGCCGTAGCCGGTATAGATCTGGGTGGGGCGGTAGATGCGGTTGGCCCCCAGCTGCTCCTTCCAGTGGGCAAGCCAGCCGGCCACCCTGGCAATCGCGAAGATCGGGGTGAACAGATCCCTGGGGATGCCGAGCTTGCGGTACACGAGCCCGGAATAGAAATCGACGTTGGGGTAGATGCCCTTCGGGCCAAGGCGATCGGAGGCCACCTCCTCCACCCGCCGGGCCACGTCGTACATGGCGTCGTGCCCGAAGCGATCGAACAGCTGCTCGGCCAGGCCCTGGAGAATCACGGCCCGGGGGTCCTTGACCTTGTATTCACGGTGCCCGAAGCCCATGATCTTCTGCTTCTCCGCAATGGCCCGGTCCAGCCAGGCTTCCGCCTGGTCCTCGCTGCCGATCTGCTCGAGCATGGCCAGCACGTCTTCGTTGGCACCACCGTGGAGGGGGCCGGCCAGGGTGCCCACCGCCGAGGCCACCACGGCATAGGGATCGGTGAGAGTGCTGGCGGTGACCCGGGCACTGAAGGTGCTGGCGTTGAGGCTGTGCTCGGCGTGCAGGATCAGGCAGGCATCGAAGATCCTGGCCGCCAGCGGATCGGGCTCCCGCTCGGTGAGCATGTAGAGGAAGTTGGCCGAATAGGACAGATCGTCGCGAGGCTGAATCGGATCCTGACCCAGGCGAATCAGCTGGTAGGCAGCCACCATCGTGGGGATCTTGGCGATCAGGCGCACCACCGCCGCCTCGATGTAGGCGGGATCATCCAGGGCCCGGCGGGAATAGAACAGCCCAAGA
>NZ_JAGQBY010000179.1:0-5826 GCF_024345875.1 Synechococcus sp. EJ6-Ellesmere | reverse complement strand
ACCGCGAGCTCGACGCCCGCATCCAGCGGGCGCCTGCGGCCTTCGCGAGCCTTGGCCTGGGGGAGGGGGAGGTGGTGGCCCTGTTCGCTGAAAACAGCCCCCGCTGGCTCGTGGCGGATCAGGGGATCATGCGCTGCGGCGCGGCGGATGCCGTGCGCGGCAGCGGCGCTCCCCTGGAGGAGCTCCGCTACATCCTCGACGACTCCGGGGCCGTGGGGTTGGTGGTGGAGTCCGCGGCCCTGCTGGAGCGCCTGGCACAGGAGCCGGGCGCCCTGGGGGGTCTGCGCTTCGTGGTGGTGCTTGAGGATCGAGCCCCTTCCGGCAACGGCACCCCCCCGTCCCCTGTGCCGAGACAGCTGAGCTGGGAGGCCTTCGAGGCCCTTGGCTGCAGCCAGGACGCCGCCGCGCCGCCTCTGCCGAGCGGCGGGCCAGAACGCCTGGCCACCTTGCTCTACACCTCAGGCACCACGGGCCGTCCCAAAGGCGTCCCCCTCAGTCAGGCGAATCTGCTGCACCAGTTGCGCACCCTGGGGGTGGCCGTGGCTCCCCGGCCGGCCGATCGGGTGCTCAGCGTGCTGCCGATCTGGCATGCCTACGAGCGCACCGCCGAATACTTCCTGCTCTCCTGCGGCTGCCGTCAGAGCTACACCACCCTGAAACATCTGCGCCCTGATCTGCAGCGGGTGAGGCCCCAGTACATGATCAGTGTGCCGAGGCTGTGGGAGGCCCTGCTGGCCGGCTTCGAGGATGCCCTCGAGGCCATGCCTCCCTTCCGTCAGGGCCTGATCCGCCAGGCCCTGCGGCTGAGCCGCTGGCATGGCCAGTCGCGCCGTCGTGCCCTTGATCTCACCCTGGAGTCCGAATCGCTGCCGGGTCGGCTGGCCGCAGGCCTGGGCTGGCTGCTGAGCTGGCCGGGCCACGGCCTGGCCTCCGTCCTGCTCTGGCCCAAGGTGCGCCAGCAGCTCTCGGGTGGGGCCCTGCGCACGGCCATCAGCGGCGGAGGCGCCCTGGCCCTGCATGTGGATGGCTTCTTCGAAGCGATCGGCATCGAGCTGCTGGTGGGCTACGGCCTCACCGAAACCAGCCCGGTGCTGGCCTGCCGCCGCCCCTGGCGAAACCGGCGCGGCAGTGCGGGTCAGCCCCTGCCGGAAACGGAACTGCGCATCGTCGATCCCGACAGCGGTGCAGCGCTGGGCTGGCGCCAGCGGGGCCGGGTGCTGGCCCGTGGTCCCCAGGTGATGGCCGGCTACTTCGGCAAGCCCGAGGCCACCGCTGCGGTGCTGGATGCCGCCGGCTGGTTCGATACGGGCGATCTCGGCCATCTTCTGGCCGATGGAACCCTGGTGCTCACCGGCCGGGCCAAGGACACGATCGTGCTCAGCAGTGGCGAGAACATCGAACCGGGACCCCTGGAGGAGGCCCTGGTGGCCCATCCGCTGGTGGAGCAGGTGATGCTGGTTGGTCAGGACCGCCGCCAGCTCGCCGCCCTGGTGGTGCCCCGCCCGGAACCCCTGGCCGCCTTCGCCAGGGCCCGGGAGCTGCCCGTCCCCGGGACCACCGCTGATCCGGCCGACCGGGCCCTGCTCAAGGCTCTCAGTGGCGAATTCAACCGGCTGCTGGCGGCCAGGCCGGGGTCGCGGCCCGACGAACGCCTGGCCGGGGTGGCCCTGGTGGAGCCCTTTTCGATCGAAAATGGACTGCTCACCCAGACCCTCAAGCAGCGCCGTGATCGCATCACCATGCGTGACGAGGCGGCGATCGAGGGGATCTACCAGGCCTGAACTCTCCCGGTGCCCTCGGTTGACCGCTGGACGCCGGGCTGAGAGCCTGGTCATTGCGATCCCTCTCCCATGACTGAAGGCCATACCCTCACGATCAAGCGCACGATCACGGTGCGGGCCGTGGTCACCCCCCGCTGGAAGGAGGACGCCGAGCGGGAGCTGAGTGCCGCGGTCAGCAACAGTGACCAGCAGCTGTCCCAGCTGGAGCAGGAGGGGCAGCAGCTGGTGGATGAGATCCGCCGTCAGAGCCTCAACCCGCTCGATCCCCGCGTGCAGGAGCAGGTGGCCTCGGTCCAGCAGCAGGTGGCGGCCAAGCGGGCCGAGTTCGAGGAGCAGAAGCGCACCTTGATCGAGCAGCAGCGTCAGGTGCGCGATCTCGAGTTCGATCAGATCGTCGACCAGGGCCAGATCGAGGGCACCTGCAAGATCAAGGTGGGCGACAACCTGGTGGAGAAACTGCAGGTGGCCGTACTGGTGCGCGACGGCGTGGTGGAGGCGATCGAGGGGGGCTGAGCTTCCGGCTCGGCGCTTGGAGGGGTCGCACGTAAAATCCTGACGCAGCCTGCATCGGGATCAGGACTTTGGCGACCCACGAAATCTTCATGCCCGCCCTGAGCTCCACGATGACGGAGGGCAAGATCGTGGAGTGGCTGAAGAAGCCCGGCGATCGCGTCGAGAGGGGCGAGTCGGTGCTGGTGGTGGAGTCCGACAAGGCCGATATGGACGTGGAAGCCTTCCAGGAGGGCTTTCTCGCCTCGGTGTTGCTGCCCTCCGGCGGCACGGCCCCGGTGGGTGAAACGATCGGCCTGATCGTTGAAACCGAGGCGGAGATCGCGGCGGTCCAGGCTTCGGCGCCGGCAGCACCGGCGGCGGCCCCGGTTGCACCAGCACCAGCTGAGGCTCCAGCGTCTGTGGCGGCCGCTGTCCCGGCGCCGGCAGCACCGGCGGCTCCCGTGCCTGCTCCTGCTCCTGTGGCAGTTCCTTCACCAGCACCCGTGGCCGTGGCCACCGGCGGGCGGCTGGTGGCCACTCCACGAGCCCGCAAGCTCGCCGGTCAGCTCGGTGTTGCTCTTGAAAGCCTGCGGGGCAGTGGCCCCCATGGCCGCATCCAGGCCGAAGACGTCGAGCGGGCAGCCGGCCAGGCCGCCAGCCTGCCCCGCGTGGCGGAGGGCACAGCCCCTGCGGTTACCTCAGCGCCTGCCGCCGCCGCATCGGCCAACGGCTCAGCGGTACCGGCCCCCGTCGGCCAGGCCTTCGGCAACCCCGGCGACACGGTGCCCTTCAACACCCTGCAGGCGGCGGTCAACCGCAACATGGTGGCCAGCCTGGCGGTGCCCTGCTTCCATGTGGGCTACACGATCACCACCGACCGGCTCGATGCGTTCGCCAAGTCGGTGAAGAGCAAGGGCGTCACCATGACGGCTCTGATCGCCAAGGCGGTGGGTGTGGTGCTCGCCCGCCACCCCCAGGTCAATGCGTCCTTCAGCGAAGGCGGCATGGTTTATCCCCCCGCCATCAATGTGGCCGTGGCAGTGGCCATGGACGACGGCGGTCTGATCACGCCGGTGCTGGCCGCGGCCGATCGCACTGATCTGTACAGCCTCTCGCGCTCCTGGGCCGATCTGGTGGCCCGCTCCCGCTCCAAACAGCTGAAGCCCGAGGAGTACAGCACCGGCACCTTCACCCTCTCCAACCTGGGCATGTTCGGCGTCGACCGCTTCGACGCGATCCTGCCGCCGGGAACCGGAGCGATCCTGGCGGTGGCGGCCTCCCGTCCCGCCGTGGTGGCCGGCAAGGACGGCTCGATCGCCGTCAAACGCCAGATGCAGGTGAACCTCACGGCCGATCACCGGGTCATCTACGGCACCCATGCCGCTGCTTTCCTCAAGGACCTGGCCCAGCTGATCGAGACGGCCCCGGAAAGCCTGGCCCTCTGAGTTCTGTTGTTTCTGTTGTTTCCTCGGCCCGAGCGGGCCCTGCAGCCCTGAGCGACCCGTCCACCGATCTGCGGCTCTCCAGCTACGAATACGACCTGCCGCCGTCGTTCATCGCCCAGACGCCCGCCGAGCCCCGCCACAGTGCCCGCCTGCTGGCCCTGGGCCCAGCCGGCGCGGCTGCCGGCTCAGACCCAGAGCAGGTCAGACACCTCAGGGTCTGGGATCTGGAGGGGGAACTGCGCCCGGGTGATCTGCTCGTGGTCAACGACACCCGGGTGCTCAAGGCCCGGCTGCAGGCCCGCCGCGCCAGCGGTGGTGCCGTGGAGTTGCTGGTGCTGCAGCCCTATGACACTGCCGCCCCCCGGGAGGCGGCTGTGGCTTCCAGCGACAGCTGCTGGATCTGCCTGGTGCGTCCCGGCAAGCGGGTGCGGCCTGGCGAGGTGCTTCAGCTCGAGGCCGCCGGTCAGCCGCCCCTGCCCTTGGAGGTGGTGGCCCTCGATGAGGCCAGCGGCGGGCGGGTGATCCGTTTCCCCCCCGGCTGCATCGATGCCTCCTCGATCGAGGCCCTGTTGCAGCGTTACGGGGCGATGCCGCTGCCCCCCTACATCCAGCATCCGGATCCTGAGCAGGAGAGCCGCTACCAGACCCGCTATGCCGCCAGGCCCGGAGCGGTGGCTGCCCCGACGGCGGGCCTGCATCTGAGCGATGAACTGCTGGAGGCGATCCGCGCCAGGGGCGTGGCCATCGCCACCGCCACGCTGCACGTGGGCATCGGCACCTTTCGCCCCCTGGAGGAGGAGGATCTCTCCAGTCTGGATCTGCACAGCGAGTGGGTGGAGATCAGTCAGGAGCTGGTGGATTCGGTGGCCGCCTGCCGGCGGCGGGGTGGGCGGGTGATCGCGATCGGCACCACCAGCGTCCGCAGCCTGGAAGGGGTGGCGGCGCTCCATGGCGGCAGCCTGGTGCCATGGAGCGGACCCGTGAATCTGGTGATCCAGCCGGGATTCCGCTTTCAGCTGGTGCAGGGACTGCTCACCAATTTCCACCTGCCGCGCAGTTCGCTGCTGCTGCTGGTGAGTGCCCTGATCGGTCGGCCGCGTCTGCTGGATCTCTATGAGGAGGCCAAGAGCCAGGGCTATCGCTTCTTCTCCTATGGCGATGCCATGTGGATCGCGCCGGAGGCGGTGCTGGAGGCGGCGCGCCCCTGAGAGGGCGGCCGCCTGGCTTGGGAGGGATGGCCCCAAAAGGGCCGGAGACGATCAGGCGGCGGCCAGGTTGGCGGCCACGAAGTCCCAGTTCACCAGCTTCTCCAGGAAGGTGGTCATGTAATCCGGGCGCTTGTTCTGGTAATCGAGGTAGTAGGCGTGCTCCCACACATCCATCGTGAGGAGAGCCTTCTGACCGTGGGCCAGGGGCAGATCCGCGTTGGCGGTCTTGGTGATCTTGAGCGTGCCGCCATCGAGGATCAGCCAGGCCCAGCCACTACCGAACTGGGTGGCGCCGGCAGTCTTGAACTGCTCCACGAAGGCTTCGAAGCTACCGAAATCGGCGTTGATCTTCTCGGCAAGGGCACCGCTGGGCTGGCCGCCGCCCCCGGGCTTCATGCACTGCCAGTAGAAGCTGTGGTTCCACACCTGGGCAGCGTTGTTGAACACTCCGGCCTTGGAGGCATCACCCGCCACGCTGGTGATCACGTCCTCGAGGCTCTTGCCGTCGAGATCGGTGCCGTCCAGCAGTTTGTTGAGGTTGGCGACGTAGGCCGCGTGGTGCTTGCCGTGGTGAAACTCGAGGGTGGTCTGAGAGATATGGGGCTCGAGCGCGTTGATGTCGTAAGGGAGAGCGGGCAGCGTGTGAGCCATGAACAGTGCAACGAAGGGTGGTAACGGGCGGAGCCCATGGGGGACCGCCGGTCAAGGTCATGGAACGGGGCACAGGCTGCATCCCGGCGGCACGTCGAGAAAAGGCGAGCCAGGTCTGTCACCAATGTGACCATGAGCTGCTTGACCGGCGATCCACCGGTACGGTCATCCTAACGAGGTGCGCCCAGGCCCAGCCGCAGGAAGCAGCTCAGCCCCCGACCCCAAGCAGTTCCACCTCGAAGGTGAGGG
>NZ_JAGQBY010000178.1:0-5896 GCF_024345875.1 Synechococcus sp. EJ6-Ellesmere | reverse complement strand
GCCGCCGGCCGCCTCGATGCCGACAGCGAAGGCCTGCTGCTGCTCACCAGCGATGGCCGCCTGCAGCAACGCCTCACGGATCCCCGCTGGGGCCACTGGCGCCGCTACTGGGTGCAGGTGGAGGGAACGCCCAGCGATGCGGCCCTGCAGCAGCTGCGAGAGGGGGTAATGGTGCAGGGCCGACGCACCCTCAGCGCTCAGGCCATCGCCCTGGCGGATCCAGGCCTGGCGGAGCGGGTGCCGCCGATCCGCCAGCGCCGCTCGATCCCCACTTCCTGGCTGGAGCTGGGGCTGCGGGAGGGGCGCAACCGCCAGGTGCGGCGGATGACCGCGGCGGTGGGACTGCCCACCCTGCGGCTCCTGAGGGTGGCGATCTTCCTGATGGATGCAGAGCCTTCCCTCAGCCTCGAGGGGCTGGCGCCCGGTCAGTGGCGGCCGGTGACCGCTGCCGAACAGGAACGCCTGAGCCGGCTCCTCTCCGGGCGAGGCGGCCGGGTCAGCCGAGGCGGCCGGGTCAGCCAATGACCTGCTGGAGTTCGCGCACGGTCTGGAGCTGGCCGTAGTAGTAGTTCGCGCGGGCTCGCCGGTCAGCCTCCTCGAGGCTGTCGAGGGCATCAAAACCCAGAGTCACCCAGAGCTCATGGCCACAGGCCCGGTTCAGCTCGGCGGTGGCTTCCTGCTCGAGATTGGCGAGCCGGCGCTGCAGATTCTTGATCTGGGCAATGGACATGGACGAGCAAGCAAGATGGACGATGGTACAAAAGAACTGCCGGACAATCAGAACGGCAGCTTCTTCTTGCCCTCCTTGTCGAGGTCGGCATCCAGCTCGCGCAGGCGGCGCAGGATCGTGTCGTAGTACTCCTTGAGGTAATCCTCCAGGCGGGTGGTCTCGCCGGGATCGAGGGCAAAGGCCTCGTAGCTGGCCTCCATCGGGGCATCCAGGGGCTGACCTCCGCCGGTGACCTCGGCAAAAGCCAGCCGCTCCGCCACATTCACCCCCGGCTCGAAGAAGGACGCCAGCCCCTGCATCAGGCGGATCAGGAAGGGCCTCACCCGGAACACCCGGGCCGGCTTGCCGCTGTAGCGCTCACACAGCTGGGTCACCTCGCCGGTGTTCCAGGCCTTGGGACCCACCACCGGGAAGGCCTGTCGCACGGTGGAGGGCTGGCTCAGGGCCGCCACGGCAAAGCGGGCCACATCCTGGGTGTTCATGTAGGCGATCGGGGTGGGGGTACCGCTCACCCACACGGTCTGGCTCTCGAGCACGGGAATGGCGAACTGCCCGATCACCCCCTGCATGAAGGCCACGCAGCGCAGGATTGTGTAGTCAAGACCGGAGCCGATCAACAGCTGCTCGGTGCAGTACTTGATGTCCATCAACGGCACCTCGCGGTGCAGCTCCGCCCCCAACAGCGAGACAAACACGAATCGCTTCACGCCGGCCTGCTCACAGGCTCTGAGCAGGTTGAGCTTGCCGTCCCAGTCGATCGTGTAGATGCCGGCACTGTCGGTGGGGCGGGCGGTGGCCGCATCGATCACCGCGTCCTGACCCTCGAGGGCATAGGCCAGGCTTTCGGGCTCGAGCAGATCGCCCCGGGTGAGCTCGCAACCCCACTCCTGCAGGAAGGCGGCCTTGCGGGGTGAGCGCACCATGCAACGCACCTGATGGCCCTGATCGAGGGCACGGCGGGCAATCTGGCGACCAAGGGTGCCGGTACCGCCGACGACCAGAACCTGCATGAAGCACCCGACCAGGAGGGGCTGAGCCTAGAGGTGCACCCGACTTCAGCGCGCCCGAGGCTCAGTCTTTCTGCAGTTTGAGCAGCAGGGCTCCGCCCACGAGGCCGACGGGGATCAACACCCAGAAGACCGCTGCGGTGAAGAAGATTTCCGAGGCCATGGGGGCAGGCGAGAACGGCTACCCCCCCAGTGTCCCATCTCCCGCAGCGGCCAGCTCCAGCACCACGGCCCAGGGCGCTGAGGTGCGCAGCTGCCCCGGCATCACGCCACTGACGCCCGCGCTCCAACCCTCCCGGCGCAAGCGCTCCAGCAGGTGCCGCAGGCGCACCGTGCCGGCCGGCGATCGCCGGGCAATCTCCGCCATCGGCCAGACCCGCGCGCCCTCCCCCGCGTCGGCACTCAGGTTGGCCAGCAGCCGCCGGCTCTCCTCAGCGGCGTGGCAACCGGCGGCCAGGACCGAGAGATCGCCCAGCCAGCCGGGATCCTGGAGCGGACCAATCCAGAGCGGACCACTCACCGCCAGTGGTGGGGGGGCACTGCAGCCGCAGTCCCGCCAGCCCCGCAGGCGTTTGAGGCTCTGCACCTGCTGATCCCCACAGCCATGGCAGTGGGCCAGCAGACCGAGCTGGTCTTCTTCCAAGGCCAAAGGGCTGCGCTGCACCTGCACGGCCGTGCGGAAGGTGCGGCCATCACTGAAATTCAGCAGGGGCCTGAGGCCCCGGCCCAGACACCAGGCGGCCCGGGCCACGACCCCGAGCTGAAGGCGCAGGGCCAGCTCCCAGCTGGCGGGGTGAGCCCGGGCCGCTGCCCCCAGCGAGCGCAGGGCGGCCACCCGGTCGTGGCCGGTGGGGGAGCGCCCATCGGTGCTGGCCAGGTAGAGCACGCCGCCGAAGCGCACGGCCTCCAGGGCCAGCGGCAGCAGCGCCGCAGGGCAGCCGAAGGCATCGAGATCCACCAGCTCGAAGCGCTGATCGCGGAGCAGGCAATCGGCCAGCAGCTTCTGGGCCGTGTGGGCACTGAGCCGCAACGCCAGGCGCTGCCCCAGGGGCTCCAGATTGACCCGCAGCAGCGGCAGCCGCTCCGGATCGGCATCGTTGGCCCAGATGGCGGCTGCACCGGCCTCGAGGCCATAGCGCAGGGAGCGCACACCGCAGCCCGCCATCAGATCCAGCACCCGCAGGGGGCCGTGACCCGCCAGCCGCCTGGCCAGCAGCACCCCCAGATCCCTGGCCGGGCGCGAGTCGGGGCGGAAAAAGCCTTCCCCCAGCCGCAGCTGGGCCGCTCCTTCGCAATAGTGAGGGTCCTTCGGCGTGGCTCCGACTCCGGTGGTGACAGCTCCAGCCCAGCCTGTCCCAGGGGATGGCATCGACTGGGGCCTGCATGGCACCTGGCACTGGCGCGGCCTGGCCTGTCACTGGCGTGTGCTCGGTGACCCAGCTCATCCGCCGCTGCTGCTGCTGCATGGCTTCGCCGCCAGCAGCGGCCACTGGCGCCACAACGTGGCCGGCCTGGTGGCGTCGGGCTGGTGTGTCTATGGCCTTGATCTGATCGGCTTCGGTGCCTCCGACCAGCCGGCCCTGCCCCTCGACAACCGGCTCTGGGCCCGCCAGAGCACGGCGTTCCTGCAGCAGGTGGTGCAACGGCCCGCCGTGCTGCTGGGCCACTCCCTCGGTGGCCTGGTGGCTCTGACCACGGCGGTGTTCAGCCCGGCCTGGGTGCGGGCAGTGGCGGCGGTGCCCCTGCCTGATCCCAGCCTGGTGATGGCCGTGCCACGGCGGCGTCCCCCCTGGCGTCGGCGCCTGCAGCGGTTGGTGGTGCAGGTGCTCTGCCGGCTGCTGCCCCTGGAGCTTGTGGTGCCCCTGATCGCCCGCACTCCCCTGCTGGATCTGGGGCTGCAGTCGGCCTACAACCAACCGGTGATCGGTGACGCGGAACTGCGCCGGCTGTTCGCCCGCCCCGCTCGCCGGGCCACCGCCCCCTGGTCTCTGCGGGGCATGAGCATCGGCATGGCCCTGCGGCCGAGGGGTGCCACGGCCGAGGCGCTGCTGGCGCGCCTGGTGCAGCCCCTTCTGCTGATCTGGGGCGAGGCCGACCGGCTGGTGCCGATCGAGGTGGGGGAGCTGATCGCGCGCCTCAGACCGGACCTGCAGCTGGAGCGGCTGGAGGGAGTCGGCCACTGCCCCCACGACGAGGCCCCCGAAGCCTTTGAGGCGCTGCTGCTGAGCTGGCTGGAGCGGCTGGAGGCCGAGCCGCAGGAGGCCGGCACGTAATTTGGGGCTTGATGCCCCGTCGAGCGCCGCCCCGGCCATGAAACACACCCTCTCGGTGCTGGTGCAGGACGAATCCGGCGCCCTCAGCCGCATCTCCGGGCTGTTCGCCCGCCGTGGCTTCAACATTGAGAGCCTGGCGGTGGGTCCAGCCGAGCAGCGCGGCCATTCCCGGCTCACGATGGTGGTGGAGGGGGACGATCACACCCTCGAGCAGATGACCAAGCAGCTCAACAAGCTGGTCAACGTGCTCAAGGTGATCGATCTCACCCGCATCCCCGCGGTGGAGCGGGAGCTGATGCTGCTGAAGGTGGCGGCTCCGCCGGAGAACAGGGCCGCGATCCTCGATCTGGTGGAGGTGTTCCGCGCCAAGGTGGTGGACGTGGCCGACAACGCCCTGATCCTGGAGGTGGTGGGCGATCCGGGCAAACTCGAGGCGCTCGAGCAGATTCTCGAGAGCTACGGGATCCTGGAGATCGCCCGCACCGGCAAGGTGGCCCTGGAGCGGGCTTCCGGTGTGAACACCGCTTTCCTCAAAGTCACCGCCTCCGACAAGCGCGTTCCCGCCTGATACGGATCTTGCTCAGGGCTTGTCCTTCACCAGGGTGCCGCCCTTCAGCAGGGTGGCCTTGATCAGCCGGTCGCCCTGCTTGATCCGGTCGACCACCTCCATCCCCTTCACCACCCGGCCGAACACCGCGTAGCGGCCATCGAGCTCAGTGAGGGGCTTGAGGGCGATGTAGAACTGCGCGCTGGCGGAGTTGGGATCGGCCGAGCGGGCCATGGCCAGGGCTCCGCGGTCGTGCTTGAGGCTGAGCTTGGCGCTCTCGGCTGGATCCACCACCTCGGCGCCGTAGCGCGGCTCAGGTTCCCCCTTGAGTTGAAGCTCGAGGGGGATCAGCCGGGGCTGGTCGTTGGCTGGATCGACGAAACTGCCGGTGCCGTAGAGGGTGGCCGGGACCTTCGGGTCGGCGCTCTGGGGATCACCCCCCTGCACCACAAAGGGGGTTGGCTCATTGACCACCCGGTGGAACACCGTGTTGTCGTAGACGCCGCGGCGCACCAGATCGACGAAGTTTCCCGCCGTGAGCGGCGCGGCATCGCCGCTGAGCTCGAGTTCGACATCCCCTTGGCTGGTCTTGAGCGACACCAGGGCCGGACCACTCAGGCAGGGGGCGCCTGAGGCCGCGCAGCCCAAAGGGCTTTTCGGAGCATCGGCGGCACAGGCCCCGAGCCCGAATGGGGTCAGCAGGAGCACGCCCACGAGCAGGAGGCGGCTGAGGTGGATCGTCATCGGCTCAGACTCCTTCGAGGGGAACTTTGAGGAAACGGGCCAGTTCGGCGCCGCTGCGCTCCAGCTCGGCGAGAGGCAGGGGCTCACCCACCCGGGTCAGGGGCAGGTCGCTGCGGCCCTGCAGACGCAACGACAGCCGGCGGCGGGGATTGAGGCCATCGCGCACATCCACCTTCACAGCCAGGATCTCCCGCAGGGGGATGTCCACTTCGATCTTCTGACGGAAACCCCGCCGGGTGATGGTGGCCTGGCTGCTCTCCTGATCGAAGCGGTTGCTGCCGGCCCCCACATCCAGGGTGATCACCGACCAGAGATAGGTGGCCAGCAGCACACCGGCGATGCCGTAGGCCCCCATCACCAGTCCCTGGGGAACCCACTCCAGCTCAGCTGGATGGCCCAGGGGCAGCAGGTCGCGGCCGAGACGGCTGGAAAGGCTCGTGAGCAGGAAGCCGATCCCGCCGGCGGTGACCGCGGAGGCCACCAGATAGTTGGAAAGCCGTCGGGATCCCTGCACCGGCTGCTCGAGCAGGGAAGGGCGGGTGGCGGAGGCGCCGTTGGCCATGGGGTCGGCGGGGGGGCGGGGGGCCGTCCACCT
>NZ_JAGQBY010000177.1:0-6131 GCF_024345875.1 Synechococcus sp. EJ6-Ellesmere | reverse complement strand
CCAGCACCGCCCTCGGCTGGCCCTTGGCGCAGCGGGCCAGAAGAAGCAGCACCTTCACGGTCTGGCTGGGCTCGCAGCCATGGGCGGCGCAGAGGGCTTCGATGCTGTGCTGATCCGGTGTGTGGAGTTCCACCGCCTCGGCAGCGGTCGGCACCAGGGGAACCGCCGGCTCCGGCAGGGAGCAGGCCCGCTCCTGGTTGGCGGCATAGCGCCCGTCCGCACTGCTGAGGATCAGATCCTCCCCGGCATCGGCGGTCACCATGAACTCCTGGCTGGCCGAGCCGCCGATGGCGCCGCTGTCGGCCTCCACCGCGACGGTGCGCAGGCCACAGCGGCTGAAGATGCGGCGGTAGGCCTGGTCCATGCGCTGGTAGGTGAGCCTGAGGTCGGCCTCGTCGGCATGGAAGGAATAGCCATCCTTCATGATGAATTCACGCCCGCGCATCAGGCCGAAGCGGGGCCGGATCTCATCCCTGAACTTGGTCTGGATCTGGTAGAGGGTCACCGGCAGTTGCCGGTAGGACCGCAGCAGGTCGGCGGCCAGGGCCGAGATCACCTCTTCGTGGGTAGGGCCGAGCCCGAGGGAGCGCTCCTGGCGGTCGACCAGGTGGAACATGATTCCCTCCCCGGCGGTGTAGCCCTGCCAGCGACCGCTGCGCTCCCAGAGGCTGGCGGGCTGCCGGGCGGGCAGGAGGGTTTCCAGGGCGCCGGTGGCGTCCATCTCCTGGCGCACGATCGCCGAGATCTTGCTGAGCACGCGCCAGAGCAGGGGCAGGTAGGCGTACACACCCGAGGCCACCCGGCGCATGTAACCGCCACGCAGCAGCAGCTTGTGGGAGGGGATCTCGGCTTCCGCCGGGTCATCCCGCAGCGTCACCAGCATCAGGCGGGAGACGCGCATGGAAATGAGCAGCTTGAGCGGCCTGGGACCTTATCACCGGGTCTTGCAGGGGGCCAACGGGACCGGTTTAATCACCCCACCGGGTGGGCCCATCCAGAGGCCTGGCCAACCAGGCTTCCTCTGCTAACGTCGGCATGCATTCCCAGCCGTCCAAGATAAGTCTTATGGTTGCACCCACGGCCGGCTCCAACGGAGAGCTCCCACCGACCGTGGCGCCCTCCTGGCCTGCCGGCCTGCCTGATCCTGGCCCCGAATCGAGCGAAGGACTGATCGGCATCGACGAGGTGCAGAAAGCGCTCAACCGTTCCAGGGCCTCGGTGTACCGATACACCAACACCGATCCCCGCAACCTCAACCCACCATTCAATCCGCGCAAGCTCAATCCGGAATACCGCACCGATCAGAAGGAGGCTCTGCTGTTTCACCCCAATGAGGTGGCCCGTTTCGCTCGCGATGTGCTCCGCATCAAGGAGGTGACGGTGGAGGTGCTCAATTCGCCCTCGACGGCCACCCAGCAGCTGCTGAGCTCGATCCTCCAGGAACTTCAGGCCATCCGGCACAGCCTCCAGGATCTGGATCAGGCCCCGGCGGTGCTCAGCAGCAAGCGCGATCAGCTGGAGCAGTCGCGCCCTGCCGCCTGAGAGGCCCGTCATGGGCTTGGGCAGACGGGTGCCAGAGGTGGCATATTGAAGTTGGTAACCGACTGACTGAAGGTTGTTTTCTTTCCTCCAGTCAGGTCGTTGCCGCTTCCAGGTTCAGCTCTTTGATCGGCCTAAGTGCCCATCGAACTCTGCTCCTTGAAGCTGGTCCCTCATCCCTCTCCATGGATTCCGAACCTCCGCGAACCGGCACTCCCACAGCCACTGCCTCTGCCTCTGCCTCTGCAGTGTTCGCCAACCTCCTCACCCCCACCGCCACCGAGTCAGGGAGTGGGTCGCCAGCAGCAAGAGGGGGTTCCACAGATGATTCGTACAATCCAGACGGATTTCTGGATCCCGGCTCACCGCTCCTTGGAGTCACGATCGCCCTGCTGGCGCTGATCGTTCCTGTGGCTGCGGTTCTGCTTGAGCGCAGCGCTTTCCGGGCTGATCCCCGCTTCTCCATCCCCATCAGTCGTGGACATCAGCAGCCTGGCCGCCTCGCCATCCCAGGGATTGGTGAATCTGGTGGTGGAGATCCCCGCCGGTAGTCGCAACAAGTACGAATACAACAGCGTGGCCGGCCTGATGGCTCTCGATCGAGTGCTCCACTCCTCGGTCCGTTATCCGTTCGACTACGGCTTCGTTCCCAACACCCTTGCCCAGGACGGAGCTCCCCTCGACGCGATGGTGATCATGGAAGAGCCCACCTTCGCCGGCTGCCTGATCACCGCCCGGCCAATCGGCTACCTCGACATGATCGACTGCGGCGCCCATGACGGAAAACTGTTGTGCGTTCCCGAGGCCGACGGCCGTCAGAGCGGGTTGTGCAGCATTCGCCAGATCGCTGCGAACCAGCTCGAGGATGTGGCCGAATTTTTTCGCACCTACAAGAATCTGGAGGGGCGGGCGGTTGAGATCATCGGATGGGAGGACGCCGATGCCGTTCCTGCCTTGCTGGAGCGCTGCATCCAGGCCGCCCGCGCCGATCAGGACGAGCGCTGCAGCAGGAAGCCCTCGTAATCGAGGGCCTGGAACACCCGCGCCGGATCCCCGAAGCCAGCGGCGTTCACCAGAGCGGTGAGCCGCGCCAGGCCCACTGGATGGGCCCCGTGGGTGAGTGGCTCGAGCAGCTCAAGGGGTGCCTCGAGCTGGGAAGCCCGCTGGAAACCCAGCCAGGCCTCAGCCATCTGCTCTTCCAGCAGGGGTAGGGCCGGGCGCATCAGATCCACCAGCACCAGCTGGCCCCCAGGCCGGAGGCAGCGGGCCAGGGCTGAAAGAAACGCCAGCTTGCTGCCGTCATCGGGTAAGGCCTGCAGCACCAGCACCGAGAGTGCCCCATCGAAGCTGGCCTCCAGCTCCAGCGCCTCCACGGTGCTCTGCTGCCAGGTGAGGCCAGTTGCCGCGGTGCCGAGGCGCTGCTGGGCGGCGCTGAGCATCACCTCAGAGGGATCGATCGCGCTCAGTCGCCAGTCGGGGCGCTGGGCCAGGGCCTCCACCAGCTCGGCCCCGGTTCCGCAGCCGGCCACCAGCACCTCAGCTCCTGCCTGGGCTGCAAGGGGTGAGGCCGCAAGCAGGGCCACCCCGAGGCGGGCAAGACTGGCGTAGCCAGGTATCAGGCCCTGCACCACCTGGTCATACCCGGAGAGTTCGCCGCTGATCGGTGCAGCCATGGCCCTGTGCGCGCTCTTGAGGATCGTAGGTAGCGGCGGCGGCGCCCGGACCAACAACCATTGCAAGGCGGCCATCCCAAGACCCGCCGGAAGGTAAGTTGGTATGCGCCAGTAGCCGCTGCGATCCGTGCCCACCATCCGCTTCGATAATGAAGACCAGAAGGTTGGTTGTATCGAGGGGGCCAACCTGCGCCAGGCGGCTTTGGATGCCGGCATCAACCCCTACAAGGGTCTGAACAACCTCAACAATTGCGGCGGCCTGGGCCAGTGCGGCACCTGCGTCGTCGAAGTGCTTGAGGGCGCCCAGAATCTCTCGCCCCGCAGCGATGTCGAGCAGGTTTACCTGTCTGATCGCCCAGCCAACTACCGCCTCAGCTGCCGCACCAGCGTCAACGGCGACGTGACCATCCGCACCCGGCCGGACGCCGCCGTGGGCAAGGGCTCCAACAGCCTTGTCGGTGCGCTGAAATCGCTCGTCGGGCGGAAGTGAGCCCAGCTGGCGCCTCCAGCGGAGGCCGCCCTCGGCTGTACAGCTATCCGAAGTGCTCCACCTGCCGACGGGCCCTGAAGTGGCTTGCGGCTGAGGGACTTGAGGTGGATCTGGTCGACATCACCCTCTCGCCCCCATCCAAGGTGCAGCTGGAGCACATCTGGGCGAGCCTTGCTGACCCCCGGCGCTTGTTCAACACCAGCGGGGCCAGTTACCGCGCCCTTGGAGCCGCCCAGGTCAAGGCAATGTCTCGCGACGAAGCCATCACAGCCCTGGCCGCTGATGGCAAGTTGATCCGCCGCCCCCTTCTGCTGGCCGAAGGCGTTGCGGTGCTCACGGGCTTTGATCCCGAGATCTGGAAGGAAGCCCTGAAGCCTCTGCTCCGATCGGCTGGTCCTGAGCTGCGGTCGACGGTGGCACCGTGAGCTGATCCAGCTCACGAATCAGGGCATCGATCCCGGTGCGATTGATCTGGGCCAGGTAGGTGAGCTTGAGTTCCTCCAGCAGCGCGCAGACCAGCTGCTGGCTGCGCTCCAGCACCGGACCACTTTCGAGGGCTTGGGCCAGCTCGTCCCAGAAACGATCGACGCAATCACGCAGCAGATCGATCTGGCGGTTGTCGCGCCGCTGCAGCCTTGAGCCAGCGCCGCGCGAGAGCTCCATCATGCTGTCCACCATTCCGGAGGCGAGCTGCTGGGTGAGTTGCTGCTCGACCTGCATCAGCAGCTGAAGCTGGCGCAGACCCGGTGGCACCACCATCGATTGAAGCGTCTGCTGCAGGGCATGGGCCAGGACGGCCTGGAGCTGGGGCGCCAGCCGAGGGCCGACATCGCTGAGCAGCAGGGGGCCCCAGATGCGCATCAGTTCCACCAGCTCACGCTCGTCGTTGATCGAGACGCTCTGATGGCTGCGCAGTCGGCGGATCCGCTGGGGCCACTGGGGGGAGCGGATCAAGCCCTGGGCCCCGTCCATGAGCTGCAGGGCGAGCACCTCGAACAGCTCCACGGCAAGGAGGGCCACCACCGCTCGGCTGACCACAGCCCGAAGGGGCTCCATGTTCACCAGGCCACTGGTCTGAAGCCTCTCCACCACAGGAATCAGGCGCAGCCAGCGCCAGAACGGCATCAGCAGGGGCAGATCAGTCCAGCGCCGCAGCAGGGCCTCTCCCCAGCTCAGGCCAGGCAGGCGGCGGCGCAGCCGTGCCGCCCGCAGCAGGATGTCAGCCAGGAAGACGCTCTGGAAAAGCAGCAGATCAAAGCGCCAGAAATTGTCGGTGGGACGGCCGTTCTCATCGATGGAGCGCCAGTAGTTGGTGGCCACCAGCGGCAGCACCTGCTGCTGCCAGAAGCGGCGCTCCTCGCTCCAGGGCTGGCGGCTCAGCCAGTCGTCTCCAAGCAGCTGTTCGGCCGATTGTTTGGCCGAATCCTGGTCGGCGCGCTCGCGCAGGCGATTCTTGATCTTCTCCAGCGTGCCGGAGCCACCCGAGGCCAGAAATGGGTTGTCGTCGATCATCTGATCGGTGAGCGCAACCTGACGACGGCGCAGGTCGCTGGCTGAGGACCCGGCCAACAGGGCGCGGTCCATCTGATCGAACGCATCCAGGTAGGCCTGGGTTTCCCGGTGGGCTTCGATCCCCTTCACCGGGTCGTAGTGGGGCGTGATGTCGGGCAGAAAGCCGAGCCGCAGCACGAGCGGGGCCGAGGGCAGGGGATAGAGGTTGCGCTGGAGCCAGAACGTCCGCAGGGGCACGTAGGTGATGTCGAAGCAGACCCAGAGCAGATTGAAGGCCGCCCAGAGCGCAACGAACTGATCCCAGCGATGTCCAAGGCGGTTGCTGCCTGCCGAGGACCTCAGATGCCAGCGCGGCCGCACCATGGAGAACAGCGTCGATTGACCCAGGGTAGGGAGGGGGATTGCCCCGCTCCGGAGCCTTAGGGTGACCGGCTCCAGCAGGAGAGCATTGAGCGCCGAGGATTCCCCATCACCGACCACACCAGCTGGGATACCTGAACACGAGCCGGAGAAGGGGTCGAAGCCGCAGGAGCACTCGGGCCAGGGCTCGGAGAGCTCCTGGGCGTTCTGGCGCAGCGTGCTGCTCACCCTGGCGGTGGCACTAGGGATCCGTCAGTTTCTGCTGGAGGCCCGCTTCATCCCCTCGGGCTCGATGCTGCCCGGCCTTCAGATCCAGGACCGGCTGCTGGTGGAGAAGATCACCTTTCGCAGCCGTGCCCCCCGGCGGGGAGAAATCGTGGTGTTCCACTCCCCCTTTCACTTCGACCCCGCCTTGCAGGCCAATCGAAGCCCGAGCCCCCTGGGCTGCCTGCTGGTGAACCTCCCCCTGATCGGCTCGATACCGGGCCTCCAGGAGCCCGCCTGCGATGCCTACATCAAACGGGTGGTGGCCATCCCCGGCGACCGGGTGGTGGTCA
>NZ_JAGQBY010000176.1:0-6173 GCF_024345875.1 Synechococcus sp. EJ6-Ellesmere | reverse complement strand
CTCGGCCCGCTGGCGCACTTCGGCGCTCTGAAGGTCGGGGTCGCTGGGGGCGCTGTTGTAGGGATCGCCGGCAACGACGTCGATCTCCGGCAGCAGATCCGCGAGGGCGCGGATCGTGGTGGATTTCCCCGTCCCCCGGTCGCCCATGATCATCCCCCCGCCGATGCGGGGATCGATCACGTTCAACAGCAGGGCGAGCTTCATCTCCTCCTGGCCGACGATGGCGGTGAAGGGGAACGCCCTGCGTTTGCGGGTCTGACTCACGGACGGGGGGCCGGCACGGATCCGGATTGTTTCACAGCTGCCTGTGGGAGCACTGGAGCGGGCAGCAGGCTCAGCACCTGCGGGGGTGTGGCGTCGGCGGGGTAGATCAGCCTCACCCTCACCTGGCGCTGCTGGCCGGGGGCCAGGCTGATGCGCCCGAGGCTGGGGCCCTTCTCGCCCTGGCGCTGCACCAGATGGAACCAGCGCCGGCCGGCGGGACGCCCCGCCGGCCCATCCAGCCCGCTCACCTCCACCGTGCCGCGAAAGACCACCGCCCTCGGTGGGGTGAGGTTGAAGCGCAGGCCGCCCTCGGGCTTGTCGGTTTTGCGAGGGGATTCGAGGGCCAGATCGAGGGCCACCGGGGCCTTGGTGTTGTTCACCAGGGGGAGGGTCAGGTCGTACTCCACGCCGTAGTTGCCATGCGCGGCCCAGGCGGTGCCCGGGTAGAAGGCCTGCAGTTCGGCGGTCTGCACCTGGCCGCTGCCCAGGCTGCCCCGCTCCAGCGAGGCGATCGGCCAGGACACCGGCGCACTGCGCACGGAGAGCGACTTGGTGCCCGGATCTGTGAGCCGGGCGCTCCAGCGGCTGCCCGTCTGGACGCCGCTCACCCGCGAATAGATGATGCCCCCGGGCTGTCCCCTGGGCGTGGGTACGTGTTCCTTGGCGCTGAGCCCGGCGCGCAGCAGGCGGCTCCAGACCTCCGGCTCCGGTGGCTGCTCGCCCCCGAAGGCGGCCAGGGTGGCCAACTCCACGGGGCCGTCGCTCTCCAGCCGCAGCTGCAGGTTGCGGCCGTTGAGCAGGGGATCGAGCCCCTTCACGGGAATCGGCAGGGCCAGCAGGGCGGTGAGCTGCCCCGGGGCCAGGCTCCATTCCTGGGGAATCCCGGCTCCGCGGCGGTTCTGCAGCAGTTCGGCGGCCACCCGTGAGCCGGGGCCTGCGAACACCGACGTGCCGTCGTGGGGCATCAGGGGCGGCAGCGGCAGGAAGGGAGCCGCCGGCTGGCTCGGGTCGCTCGACTGGGAGAGGGCCGTGGATCCACCCAGCACCCGCAGCCGCACCGGCCTGCTGCTCACCGGGGCGGCCACCACCCCCAGCCAGAGCACCGAGTCGAGGGTTTCCGGCCGGCCGGCATAGACGTGGTGGCTGAACAGGTCGAAGCGTCCCTGCAGGGGAACATTCAGGTGTGCGTCGGGGCTGGAGAACGGCTGGCCCGAGAGGGTTCCGCGGCCGTTGAAGGTGGAGAGCAGGATGCCGGGCTGGATGATCAGCTCGGGGTTGTTGTCGTTGACCACCGCCACCCGATCGAGCCTGCCGCTGAGGGGACGCACCTGCTGGGTTCTCAGCTCGGTGCTGGGGGCCACGGCCGGTGCTGGAGCAGGTGCCGGGACCGCCGCAGGGGCTTTGTTGGCCTGGGCCAAGCCTGCAGTGAGCAGCAGGCCGGCGGCCGTGGTCAGGAAGGGCATCAGACCTCAGCGCGGTTGGGGAGAGGGATCGCTGCGATCCACGAGGGTTTGGCTCACGGCGGCGGCCATGGCCCGGATCAGATCGGTGGAGCGGGGGTCGTTGAACGGGCCTTTGACCATGAACCCTGCCACGGCTCTCTTGCCGTTGGGGAGTTCGATCAGTCCGGCGTCGGCATAGGCGATGCCGATGTCGCCGGTTTTGTTGAGCACGGTCAGTCCCCGGGCCATCAGCTCGCTGTCGGGGTCGCTGGAGGCGCCCCCCAGACCCTTGAGCAGTCCGGCGGGCAGGAGCGTGTTGGTGCGGGAGGTGGCCATGATCGTGCGGAAATGGTCGCGGGCCCGCGGACTGAGCTTCTCGCCGATGTCCACCAGGGCGATCGAGCGGGCCAGGTCGCGGGGGCTGGTGGTGTTGGTGCCGTCGAGATCGGGCAGCCAGTTGTTGACCACCGTGGCGGGCAAGCCCAGGGCCTGGAAGTGGGCATTGGTGGCGGCCTTGCCGCCGAGGCGCTTGATCAGCAGGTTGGTGGCGCTGTTGTCGCTCACCCGGATCATTTCGGTGGCGGCTTCATAGAACGGGAAGCGGGTGCCCAGTGGCCGGCTGGCCATCCAGCCGGCACCCCCGCCCATCACCTCTTTGGTCAGAGGCAGCGGTTCGTTCCAGCGCAGCTTGCCGGCGTCGAGGTCGTCGAGGGCCGCCAGCAGGATCGGGGTCTTGATCGAGCTCGCCGCCGGCAGGGGCGTGTCGGGATTGAGCTGGGCAAAACGGCCGTCATCCAGCACCAGCAGGAAGCCGCCCACCTTGAGATCCTTCTGCTCGGCGGCCAGGGCCTTCCAGCGCTGGCTGAGCTTGGTGAGCTCCACCCGTGGCTCGAAGCGGCCCAGAGCCAGGCCCCCCTTGGGGGTGGGCACCGGTGAGCTGGCGCTGCTGGCCTTGGGGGCTTCCATCGCCCCCTGGGCCAGCTTCGGAGCCAGTTGTTTCAAGGCGGTGCCGGTGAGCACCCCGAGACCAAGACCCATCACCAGCAGGCGCAGGACAAGGGCGAGGGGTTGGAACCAGCCGGGTGATCCGGAACGGGGGGAGCGGCCCGAACGCACGATGAAGCCAGTGGCGACGGAGATTTCAGGACCTTAGGGGGTTCCCCGCTGGCTGGCCCAGCGCAGCTGACGGACCATCCCCCGGACCAGGGCCACTTCCTCGGCGCTGATCTGGGCCCGCTGCAGCAGCGCCCGCAGCTTGGCCATCCGGGCATGGGCCGTGTGAGGGAGCAGAAACCCCACCTCCAACAGCAGCTCCTCGGCATCGGCCAGGGCGGCTTCGAGCAACTCCCGGCTGGCGGGTTCCGGCCTGATCACGGGGGCCGGACCGCTTGGCCAGCGTTCAGTGCCCCCCTGCTGGCAGCGGCGCAGCTCATGCAGGGTGATGGCCACCGCATGGGAGAGGTTGAGGGAGGTGTAACCGTCGTCGGTGCTGATCCGCAGAATGCGGCCCGCCTGGAGCAGTTCGTCGGTGCTCAGGCCCCGGTCTTCCCGCCCGAAGACCAGCGCTGGGGCGCCGGGCCGTTCCGACGGCCCAGGCCCGGCCTGGTGCTCCAGCAGCCAGGGGATGGCCTCGGCGGGACCTTCGATGGGCACGGCCTGAGAGTCCACCCGTCCACTGGCGGCGACCACCCGGGTGCGGTCGGCGATGGCCGCCGCCAGATCCGGATAGAGCTGGGCGCGCTCCAGCAACGCCCCGCCGTGGACGGCCATGCGTCTCGCTTCCTCGCCGAGGTGATCGCAGCGGGGGGCCACCAATCGCAAGTCCTGAAGCGCGAAATTGGCGCACAGCCTGGCCACGCTGCCCACATTCAGGGGGCCTGCGGGTTCCACCAGCACCAGGGCCAGCCCAGGGTGGCCAGGCGTCGCGCCGCCGCTCACTCCAGGCTGTGCAGATGGGCCAGCAGGTCGGCCATGGCCTGGGGTTCGGGCTGGAAGCGAGGCATCGGTGGAGTGCGGCCGCTCACGACCTGGCGGATCAACTGGCGGTCGCTGCGGCGCTGGCTGACCCCGTGCAGGCTGGGGCCCACCAGCCCCTGGGCGGCGATGCCGTGGCAGCCGGCGCAGTTCATCCGAAAGAGGCGACCACCGGTCTCGAGCGAGCCCGAAAGCTCCAGGGTGCGCCGGGTGTAGGGGTCGCTGCGGGCCGCCGGCAGGACGAGCAGCAGCAGCAGGATGCAGCCGGCTGCGGCCAGAAGCACCAGAGCGGTGATCAGGCCCTGGCGCTGCACCGGCGCCGGGGTGGCCTCCAGGATGGTGGAAGGATCGCCGGTCACGGATCACTCGGAAGACTCACCCAGCCTGCCTTGGCCGTGGGAGAATTGCGTCAGGCACGACTTCACGCTCCCGATGATCGAACCCCTCCTCTGCGGCATCGTTCTGGGTTTGATCCCGATCACCCTGGTGGGCCTGTTCGTGGCGGCCTGGAACCAGTACCGCCGTGGCAGCGCCTTGGGCGGCTGAGTCAGGCCTCAGGCCTCAGGCCTCAGGCACCAGAACCATCAGCCCACAACTGCCATAGCGGCGTCGATCGCTCAGGTGCCAGCCTCGAGGAATGTCCGGGTATGCGTCGCTTGAGCATTCCCACAGCAGGCGTCCCCCCTCAGCCAGCCAGCCCGAGGCGGCTACCCCCTCGGCGATCGGGGCGTAGAGCCCCGATGCGTAGGGGGGATCGGCGTAGATCAGATCGAAGCCACCTGCCGCTTCCTCCCCCAGCTGTTGCCCTGGGCTTTGGCACAGCCACTGAGGTAGCCCAGCCCTGATCACCCGGAGGTCGCAGGCTGGATTCACGCCGGCCTTGACAGCCTCCAGATTGCGCCGGGCGATGCCGAGGGTGGTTCGGTCGTGATCCACGGCCACCACCCGCTGGGCGCAACGTTGCAGGGCTTCGCAGCTCATCACACCGCTGCCGCAGCAGAGATCGAGCCAGCGGCAACCACTCAGTTCACTCGCCAGCAGGTTGAGCACCGCCAGCCGCACCCTGGAGCTGGTGGGGCGGGCGTGCTGCCCTTGCGGACTGAGCAGTTTGCGCCCGCCACTCAGCCTCAGGCTCACGCTCCGCCCTGCTCCACCCAGCCCAGCCAGCGCTCGAGCATGCGCTGCCCCTGGGGTCCGGACTTCTCGGGGTGAAACTGGCAGGCCGCCAGGGGCCCTTGCCAAACCGCCGCGGTCACCGGCTGATCAGCGAAGAGGACCTCGGCGGTGCTGCAGGCCGGGTCGTTGGGAGCGGCGGCGTAGGAGTGCACGAAATAGACCCAGGCTGCTGGATGACCCTCGGGCAGCAAGGGGCTGGGGTTGGTGGAGATCAGCGGTGCCCAGCCCATGTGGGGGATCGGATGCCCCGGAGCGGAGGGCAGGGCCTTCACCCTGCCCTTGAGCAGGCCGAGGCCTGGTGCCTCTCCCTCCTCGCTGCCCTCGAACAGCAACTGCAGGCCCAGGCAGATCCCCAGCAGGGGGCGTCCTCTGGCGCTCCACTCCCGCAGCGGATCTGCCAGGCGGGCCCGGTGGAGGCGCTCCATGGCCGGATCGAACGATCCCACTCCCGGCAGGATCAAAGCGTCGCAGGCCTCCATCGCTGGGGCGTCCAGCACTGGAATCAGCTCTGCACCGAGTCGCTCCACGGCTCGGGCTACCGAATGCAGGTTGCCCATGCCGTAATCGATCAGGCCGATCCGGCTGCTCATGGCTGCGGCTCCAGGCAGCTGCGTTGCTCCGGATGGAGCAGGTCGTCGCTGCGGGGCAGATCGAGCGCGTTGATGGCGGCGATGAGCTGGTAGAGACGGCCGACGCGGCGTTGATCGAAGTCGAAACGCAGGCAGTGGCGCAGGCGATCGTTGTCGTCGCAGCTCTCTCCCAGCTTGAAATCGCCGCTGCGAAGCAGATCCTGGAAGCCGGAGCGGATGGTCAGCAGATCAGCCTCCGCCAGGGGCACATGCAGCAGCAGCTCCAGCTCGTCGTCGTTGATGCGGGTGGTGTGGAACACCCGGTAGAAGTGGCGGATCAGCTCGATCGCCTCGAAGGCGCTGCCGGCGCGGCTGATCAGGTCTCCGTCGTCTGGACCGATCAACCCCTCGCGCTCGAGGCCGGTGAGAAGGTCCTGAGGCCAGTGTTGCCAGAGCTCATGGCCCGGGGGCGCCAGGAGCACCACCGGAATCGGAGCCGTTCGTCCCGTCTGGATCAGGGTCAGTGCCTCGAACAGTTCGTCGAGGGTGCCGAAACCGCCGGGGAGCACCACCAGGGCATCGCTCTCACGCAGGAAGAACAGCTTGCGGGTGAAGAAGTAGCGGAAGTGAACCAGGCGATCGCCTGCTGCGCTGACGTAGGGGTTGGGGTCTTGCTCAAAGGGCAGCTGGATGTTGACACCGAAGCTGTGCTCCGCTCCCGCTCCCCTGTTCGCCGCTTCCATCACCC
>NZ_JAGQBY010000175.1:0-6192 GCF_024345875.1 Synechococcus sp. EJ6-Ellesmere | reverse complement strand
GAGCACTCCGCCCAGGTGCTCTCAGCCAGCCTGCAACGGCGTTTACCCGGGCGGCTCACCCACGCCGCCGGCCGCCATGAGCGCCACAGCGGCGCCTGAAGATCAATGGAACCTCCGACCAAATCAACTCCCCGTGGCCTCTGCGAGCGCCACGGCACCTTGCTGATCCAGCTGCCACCCCGGCTCACCGTGGCCGAAGCCGTCCAACTGCGCGATGACCTCCCCAGCTGGCTCTCGGCGCCGGAGTTGAAGGCTGTCGTGCTCGACTTCGGCCACACTGTGGTGATCGACAGCAGCGGCATCGGTGCGTTGGTGGGCGCCATCAAGCTGGCCCAGGCACGCTCCCTCCCCCTCAAGGCCTGGAGCGTGAACCATCAGGTTCGCCTGGCCCTGACGATGACGGGGCTGGAGTCGCGTCTGCCGATCACCGACCACACCGACGCTGTCGTGGCCACGCCCGGACGCCGGGAGGATCGACGACCACCGCAGACCCACCCCTCCGTGCGTTCGCGCACCAAGAGGTTGATCGACATCGCTGGCGCCCTGGTCGGACTGTCGATCACGGCCGCGCTGTTCGTGCCGATTGCGATTGCCATTCGCTGGGACAGTCCGGGTCCGATCCTGTTTTCTCAGGTTCGTTGCGGCTGGATGGGGCGTCGCTTCCGCATCTGGAAGTTCCGCTCGATGGTGGCTCAGGCCGAGGCCCTCAAGAGCAGCGTGGCCAACCAGGCGGATGGGGCCTTCTTCAAGAACGAGAACGATCCGCGCATCACCCGGGTGGGCCGAATCCTGCGCAAGACCAGCCTTGATGAGCTGCCTCAGTTCTGGAATGTGCTCATCGGTGACATGAGCCTGATCGGCACCCGCCCCTCCACCCCGGATGAAGTGGGGCTCTACGACGTGCCGAACTGGCAGCGTTTCGATGTCAAGCCAGGGCTCAGTGGTGAATGGCAGGTGAGCGGACGTTCTTCGATTCGCCGTTTCGAGGATGTGATTGCCCTGGATCTTCGTTATCAGCAGAACTGGAGCCTGCTCCATGATCTGAAGCTGATCCTGAGAACGATCCTTGTGGTCTTCAGTCGTAAGGCTGGCGGGATGTGATCGCTATGACGAGCGCCAGTACCAGCCATCGGGAGTCCTTTCTGGTTCCCAGTCAGCTCGATGGCGTCGGCGAAGTTCTCGCACGTTTCGAGCGCCTGCGCTCGGCGCAGATCAGCGACACCCTCTGGGTGGAGGGCCAGACCGCCTTGATGGAGGGCTTCAGCAATGCGGTCCGCCATGCCCACCGCGACCTCTCGCCGCCTCCACCGGTCGCCATCGAGCTCTCACGCACCAGCGTTGAACTCCGCATCCAGATCGACGACCACGGCCCGGGCTACGACATGGAGGAGGCCTGGCGCCAGCTCGACAGGGAACAGGCGAGCAGCGACTACGACCCACTGGAGCGGGAGGCCCACTGGGGCCTGGTGCTGCTGCGGCAGCTGCAACGGCAGCGTGGCTGGCAGATCACCTACCAACGCCGGAGAGAGCAGGGCTACCGGTTGTCGATCAGCCATCGGATCGATCCGCTGCCCTCTCAGGCGCCGTCGGGGGCCGGTAGCGGAGGCTGAAGCGCGATGGAGACCTGAAGGCGGGATGCAGCCACGACCAGCGGGTCCAGATGAACAGGTAGTAATTGGTGTGGTCAGGACCCACTCCCCAACCATGGGCGACGGCATCACCCCAGAGAATGCTGTCGCCCATGAGCTGCTGGCGCTGGCTGGGCGACAAGTTGGCCAGATCGCCCCCGAACAGGATGCGCCGGCCGCGATACAGGAGCATCGGCTGAAGATCACTCCCCGGCGCCGCATCAGGGACGCGGAACCAGACCTTCTTGCTCTTGTGCAGCATCCAGAAGGACCAGGAGCTCGATCGGGGCCTGTGGCCGTAGCGATCGCTGAACACCAGTCCAGGACGCACCACATCCTGGGCCGAGGGAAGAGTGAGGACCACTGCCGGATGGTGCTGCTGGGCCTCCTGGGTCCGGTTCACCAGAGCCAGGAGGACCAGCAGCACCACTGTCGACACCAGAACAGGCAGGACCACCGGCCGACCCTTCACGGGCCCGGCAAGGGATTGATCGGCTCCCCAGCCCTGGCCAGGAACAGGTCGTTATCGGCGCGGATGAGCAGGTCAGCGGCGCTCAGGTCATCCGCCTCCAGGCGACTCAGGCCGATCAACAGCTGAGGATGCAGGGAGCGCACCAAGGCACCTCGCAGGGTTTCGGACACGGCCTCGACCCGCTCCTGCGAAGCCCCGACCAGAAGCATCGCGAAGCAGGCATCGGAATAGCGGCCCAGGAGATCGGGCTCCATCGCCAGCGCTGTGAAGCGCTCGGCGAGTTCACCGACGAGACCATCGGGAGCCGTGGCTTCGGCCAGCCCTCGCACCTGGTCGAGATTCTGAACACTGAGCAGCAGCAGGGTCAGGGAGCCCTGGGTGCGCCGGGCCCGCTCGAACTCCTTCTGACAGAGCATTTCGAATGCGCTGCGGCGAAAGAACCCGGTGATGGGACAACGCGCCAGCCGCTGGCGCAGCTCGATTTCCCGGCTCACCTGTTCGGAGAAGAGCTGGAGCCAGTGCAGCTGCCGTGGGCTGAACTGGCGGGGTGCCCGATCGATCACACAGAGGGTGCCAAGGGCTTGCCCGTCCTGAGGCCTGAGCTGGGCGCCGGCATAGAAGCGGATCTTCGGCTCAGACACCACCAGCGGATTGGTGTTGAAGCGGGGGTCGTCCAGGGCGTCAGGCACCACCAGCGTCGAGCACTGGGTGATCGCGTGGGCGCAGAACGCCATGGACCGGGGTGTCTGGGAGGCCTCGAGACCCACTCTGGACAGAAACCACTGACGCTCCCGATCCACCAGCGAGATCAGGGCGATCGGTGTGTCCAGGGTCTCGGAGGCCAGGGTGGTGATGCGGTCGAGGTCCGCGTCCGATTCGGTGTCGAGCAGCAGGGTCCTCTCCAGCGACCGCAGCCGCTCTTCCTCATCGGCGGGAGTCGGATAGTCGGGGAAGGGGGTCATGGTCTCCAGAGAGAGCAAGGACTCTCCGGGGCGCCAGCCCATTGTTTCCTCTGCATCCTCTGAATCGCAGTCCTGGCCATCACGGTCCTTTCGAGACCGCGATGGTTAGCCTAGGTCTGAAGAGTTTGTGACCCAAAGCCCGGCCGTGCCTTTCCGCTTCACAATCCCGCTGGCGACCCTGCTGCTCGGTGGCAGCCTGCTGTCACCGGCCGGTGCCCTGGCAGAGGTGCAGCCCCAGGTCTCCGCGCCACGGCCGTGGCATCCGCCGATCGAGCTCCCCCACACCCCGGCCCTTCAACCACAACCTCACCCCCAGCCGCAGACACAGACGCCAGCTCAGGCCAATTCCAGCGCCACCCTGGCGATCGCGTCCCCGGGCCCTGAGCGCAGCCTGGTGCTCCACCGCAGCAAGAGGCAGGTGGTGGTGATCGAGGATGGCCGAGAGCTGCGCCGTTTCCCGGTGGCCGTGGGCATGCCCGGCTGGGAAACGCCTCTTGGCCGCTTCCAGGTGATCGAGATGGCGCCCGATCCGGTCTGGAAGCACCCGGTGAGCGGCAAGCTCTACCCCCCCGGTCCGAACAACCCCCTGGGTAGCCGCTGGATCGGCTTCCACCGCGACTGCGCCGGCAAGCGCGGGTTCAACGGTCAGCAGCACCTGGAGGTGAAGGGCTGCGTCACCGCCGGCTTCCATGGCACCCCCCAGCGGGAGACCGTCGGCCAGGCCGTCTCCCACGGCTGCGTGCGCATGTATGACGAGAACGTGCGCGACCTCTTTGAGCTGGTGCGCATGGGCACTGTGGTCACCGTGCTGCCCTGAAGGGGTCACCCGGAGCAACAAACGTAGAGTTCGGCCCTCCCCTGCGTTCTCCCCATGCGCGTGTTGTTCGCCGCCGCCGAGTGCGCCCCGATGATCAAGGTGGGGGGCATGGGCGATGTGGTGGGGTCCCTGCCGCCAGCGGTGGCGGCCCTCGGCCACGACGTGCGCACGATCATGCCGGGCTACGGCAAGCTCTGGAGCAGCCTGGAGATCCCCAGCGAACCCGTCTGGCGCGGCCGGGCGATGGGCAACGATTTCGCCGTCTATGAAACCCGGCATCCCACCCATGGGTTACCGCTCTATCTGGTCGGTCATCCGGTGTTCGATCCGGAGCGCATCTACGGCGGAGAAGATGAGGATTGGCGCTTCACGTTCTTTGCCAACGCCGCCGCCGAATTCGCCTGGAACCACTGGAAGCCGGAGGTCTTTCACTGCCATGACTGGCACACCGGCATGATCCCGGTCTGGATGCACCAGGACCCCGAGATCAGCACGGTCTTCACCATCCACAACCTCGAATATCAGGGCCCCTGGCGCTGGAAACTCGAGCGCATGACCTGGATTCCCTGGTACATGCAGGGGGATCACACCATGGCCGCCGCTCTGCTCTATGCCGATCGGGTCAACGCCGTCTCCCCCACCTATGCCCAGGAAATCCGCACGCCCGAATACGGCGAACGCCTCGATGGCCTGCTGAATTACATCAGCGGAAAATTGCGCGGCATCCTCAACGGCATCGACACCGAAGCCTGGAACCCCGCCACCGACAGCCTGCTGCCCGCCTGCTACAGCGCCACCGACATGGCTCCGAGGGCCACCAACAAACGGGTGCTGCAGGAGCGCATGGGGCTGGGGGTCAATGCCGACACCTATCTGATGGGGATGGTGAGCCGACTGGTGGATCAGAAGGGTGTGGATCTGCTGCTGCAGGTGGCCGACCGGGTCCTGGCCTATTCCGACAGCCAGATCGTGGTGCTGGGAACAGGCGACCGCAACTATGAATCGGGCCTCTGGCAGATGGCCGCCCGTCATCCCGGCCGCTTCTCCGTGTTCCTCACCTACGACGATGCCCTGGCGCGGTTGATCTATGCCGGCGCCGATGCCTTCCTGATGCCCAGCCGCTTCGAGCCCTGCGGCATCAGCCAGATGCTGGCGATGCGCTACGGCTGCATCCCGATCGTGCGCAAGGTGGGCGGCCTGGTCGACACCGTCCAGCCCCATGTGCCCGCCGACCACAGCGGCACGGGCTTCTGCTTCGATCGTTATGAGCCGGTCGACTTCTACACCGCGATCGTGCGCTCCTGGGAGGCCTATCGCCACAGCCACAGCTGGCGGGAGCTGCAGTTGCGCGCCATGGCGGTGGACCACAGCTGGACCCGCTCGGCGCTCGACTACGACGCCATGTACCGCGATGTGCGTGGGGTCAAACAACCCACTCCCTCGGCCGCCGATGTGGAGCAATTCTCCCTCGGTCAGGAGGCCGACCCCAGCCTCGGCCAGGCCGGTGAGGCCACGGCCCAGCCCCCCAGGCCGGAAGGCGGCGGCGGTCCCCGCAATCCCCTCTCCGTCCTTCTGCGCCGCGGCCAGGGCTGAGGATGGAGCGCCCGGGCTCCGAGCTGCCGGTCGTCTACGAAAGTCCCTGGCGGGCACTGGGGAGGGATCTGCGCGCCGTTTACGCCAGCTGCGTGCTGGCCCTGAGAAGACTTTGGCGCCGCCAATGGCAGGGGGATCTGCCCACACCTCCGTTCTGGCCCCGGGGTCAGGCCACTCTCTTCTGGCCTGCTCTGCTGCTGTCGGCACTGCTCCTGCTGGGCCTGGCCGGGGGATGGGCCGTTCGGCAGCTGCACTCACCGAGCGTGGAGAGGCCAGTGGGGCTGGATGGGTCAGGGCCATCGCCATCGATTGCATCGCCAACGGTCCCATCGCCCCCGCTACCCATTGATCCAGCCTTTGATCCGGTTCAGGCCCCAGTGGAAACGCCTCCCGAGCCGCTGCCCCCGAAGGCGAAGGCTGCCCCCAGCGCCAGCAGCGCCCCGATCCAGTTGCCACAGGGGTTCAGCGACGACTCGGGCCTGGTGCTGGCGGCGCCAACAGGCGGCAGCGCCCTGCTGCTGAACCTGCGGATCTCGGAGGCCTTCCAGGCCCTGCCTGAGCGCGAACGGCAACGGCTGGCGCAGCAGTGGGGGCAGCAGGCCCTCGGCCTCGGCTACGAGCAATTGCGCCCGGTCGCCCCCAGCGGCGCCGAGCTGGGCCGGAATGCCGTCGTGGGCGGCGGCATGCTTCTGCTCGATTTATCCGAAGCGGGCGGAAGCG
>NZ_JAGQBY010000174.1:0-6243 GCF_024345875.1 Synechococcus sp. EJ6-Ellesmere | reverse complement strand
CGGGGCAAAACACCTGAAATGGGCGTTCTGAGCCGCTGATTCGCTGAAAACCAGCCCGGACGGAGCGTGATCAGCTCTCAGGAGGGAAAAACGCGGGCGTTCAGGTGGTTTTTCCGCAAACTCCTAACGAGTGCTGGACTGACGGCTGACCTCATCCAGGGCACTCTCGCTGGGGGTGCCTCGCTCGTGCAGCAGCGGCTCGATGCGGAAGTTGAGGTCACTCACAATCTTGTAGTGCCGCCTGGGTTCCCGTGTCCACACCAGCAAGATGAAGTTGAGAGCACTGTCTCCTGACAGTGCTGATTCCCGGCAATTCGGGCACGGAGTCGGTGCTGCGGCTTGCGGTGCGCCGGGCTCTGGCGGTGCTGGTTTTGCCGGTGCTGCTCTCGCGCGTGCGGCGGCTGGTTCTGGTGGCCATGGCCTCGCTGGGCTGAAACCGGCATTTGCCAGGCCCACTGCCAAAGCCCGGCCACCAACCGGCAACCGGGCCTGAGCCCCCAGGCTCAGCAGACCGAGACGGTGCAGCCTGGGGTGCCCTGCAGCTTGCGGGCAAAGGCGAATGCCTTCTCGGCAGGGATCAGCCGCATCTTCTTGACGGGCTTGCCGCGGCGGCCCAAGAACTCGACCTCACAGGGGGTGGTGCCGAGCTTCTGGACTCCTGGCTGATAGCGGTGAACCACAAGCAGGCGGACTTCGCAGACGGGGCCTTGGGGAGTGGCCATGGCTGGGGTGGAGCGGAGAACACCGACCAGAGGCCCTGCAGGCGCAGTGCTGGCGAGGGGCGAGCCCAGCGAGCCTCGCGTCAGCCCTGGCCAACGCAAGCCTGAGGGGCATGCTGCGGAGGGGTTTCGCTCCGCCCCAGCCATGGCCACGTCCAACTGGCCCTGCCGCAGATCCGTGCTGAGCATCCACCGCGCCCGAGCAGTGGAGCTGCTCCGCCAACCCTGGGATCGAGACACAGGCAAGGGGGCCGCAGCGGCAGCCCCCAACCCATGGCGCTCAGGCCATCTGCAGCTTCTGCTCAGACAGTGGCTGGCGCTGGAGCTCGAGCTCACAGCGCTGCAGCAGCTCCTGCTGGGCCAACAGCCGCTCATCCAGCTCATCGACCCGTGCCAGACACTGCTGGATCGCGGGGATCACCTCCTCCTCCAGCAGGGTGATTTCCTCTTCTCCATAGGGCTGCTCGATCCAGGTGCGGCGCAGCGGCAGCCCACGACGACGCAGCAGGATCTCCTCCACCGCGCGCAGCGTGGATTCGAGCAGCAGGAACGGATCCTCTTCTGGCCTGCAGAACGGGGAGGTGGCAGCGGAATTGCCTGCAGAGAGCGTGGCCATGACGATCGGCGCCAGGTGTGGCGCAGCGACGGGACCGATCCCAGCGGAGGCGCGGCCGCAGGACGGGCCTTAGAGTGGAGAGGTCCGGAGCAAGCCCTCCTCCCGCTCCCAGGCTTTACCGGTCCATGCGCGTCAGCGCTGCTCCACCCAGCAGCGCCAGCAGCAGCTTGAGGGTGGAATCAAAGCCGCCCTGCAGCTGCTCCAGCGTGCCGGGGCAGATCTGGCCAACAGGCCGGCCCTCCAGCGCCCGCTGACCGCAGACCCCAGCGGCAAGGGAATGGATCAGCAGCTGGGTGCCGATCACCACCGCCAGGATCTTGAACACAAACCGCTCGCGGTCGAACGGCGGCTTGGGCGGTCGGCCCCCAGCCGGTGGCAGCACCAGCCCCGCTGTCACTTCTTTTCCTGGAACACCCCCACATAGACGGTGCCCTGGCGGTAAAGAGGCAGCACCTTGTCGCGCAGATCGGCGTTGTGGAGCCGAACGAACCCGAGGGTGGGGTGCAGGGCTTGCTGCGGTGCCCAGGTGCCGGGCCAGCCACAGGCTGAGCCGCCGCCGTGGAGCATGATCCCGGCCCGGCCATGGGCCACCTCCTGGCCCTCCAGCTCCTCCATGTCGAAGGAATACCAGCCGTAGGCCATGGCGGTGTCGGAGCAGGGCGGGTTGGGGTTCTGCTCGTAGTCGGCGTAGAGCTGGCCGAGCTTGTAGAGACCCGGCGGGGTGTCGGTGCTGTTCTGGGTCCAGTCGGTATCCGCCCCCTGGCCGCGGGCCAGGCAGGGGATCTTCCAGAGGAACTGGCCGGTGTGGTCGTAGGCCTCCATGTCCTCATCCCGGTCATTCACCAGCAGGTAGGAATCCCCGGGCTGGACGGGGGCTGCCAGCTGCGGGCCGGCCATGCCGGCTTCCTCTGAACCGCGGGGATCGAGGCCGCCGCTGGGGACTGCTGGCGCCGGGGGCGCGGCCGGTTTCTGGCTGAAGGTGAGCGCCCAGGGGGCCTGCTCCTCGAGGACGGCCTCGCTGCCGGGCAGTGCAGCGATCGCGGCATGAAGGGTCCAGACGCCGGAGACCTGCTGGGGTTCACCGCGAAAGGCTTCAAAGCGGTCCTGGAACCGCTCGGGGGTCATGGGGCTGGCCATGGGCTTGGTGCTGCTGAGCCCTGTTGCCAGTGGCTGCAAGCAACAGGGCTGCAAGCAAAAAGAGAGCCCGGGCCGCAGCCGGGGCTCAGGGCCCTCAGAAGGGCAGCTTGCTTTCGGGGAAGGAGCTCACCCGGTGAGGATTGAGGAGCTGGCGATCAAAGAGGAGATCAGCACAGAGCCGCTCCAGCCGCTCCAGAGGAGCCGGGCGGTGGGCCGAGGCCTCTTCCCAGAGAAGCTCAAGTGTGCGGGAGCTCAGGAGCTGGAAGGCGCGGATCCGGGATGCGGAAGCCATGGCAGGCGTAGCGAAGACCCCGAAGCAGGCCGGGCGGGGTCAAGGGGCAGCCCCCTCTGCAATGCGGAGCGCAGCGCAGCCAACGCACCAGTCCGGCTGACTCGCGTCAGCCCTTGAGGCCGCCAGGACCATGAGGAGGGCTGCGCGTAGCCGATCCACTGAGCACCGGCAGTCTGCGGCCATGAAGCGATGACCTGTCACCAACCGCTTCACCCGATGAAGCGATTAGGCTGCGGTGATGGCTTCATCCTGGATCTGGCAGCAGCCCGACTGGCCCCAGTTCCGCTGGAAGGGCTCCGCTCTGGAGCCGCTGCTGGAGCAGGCCCGCGCTGCACGCCAGGAGCTGCTGAGCCGGCTGGAGACGCTGGAGCCCCCGCTCGATCGCGAGGCGATCTCCGCCTTGCTGGGCCGCGAGAGCCTGAGCACAGCCGCCATCGAAGGCGAGCTGCTGGATCCCGGCCAGGTGCGCTCCTCGATCGCGCGCCGGCTGCACCTTCCGCTGGCCGAGGGGCAGCCGGCCGCCAGCGCCCAGGTGGAGGGTCTGCTGGATGTGTTGTTGGAGGCCACCAGCACCCTGGAGGCGCCCCTCACCCTGGCCACACTGAACCACTGGCACCGGCGCCTGTTCGCCGCTGGCCCCGATGGCCTGCGTGCCATTCGGATCGGTGACCTGCGGGATGAGGCCCCGATGCAGGTGCTCTCCGGCGCCATCGGCCGTGAGCGCCTGCACTTTGAAGCGCCGCCCCGTGATCAGCTCGAGAGGCAGCTGGAGGTCTTCCTGGACTGGGTCGCCTCCCCGCCTGCGCAGCTGGACGGGCTGTTGCGCGCCGGCCTGGCCCACCTCTGGTTTCTCACCCTTCACCCCTATGAAGACGGCAACGGCCGCCTGGCCCGTGCCATCACCGACCGGCTTCTGGCCCAGGACTGCAGGGCCCAGGCCCAACCGGAGTTGTCTGGCCGCGCCCTGGGCATCTCCGCCCAGATCCTGCGCGAGCGGGAGGGCTACTACACGGTGCTGGAGCGCTGCCAGCGGGGAGATCTGGATGTCACGGGCTGGCTGCGCTGGTTCCTGGAGCAGCTCACGGCAGCGGCGGCCACCAATGGCGCCGTGATCGACGCGGTGCAGCGCAAGGCCGCCTTCTGGTGGAGCCACCGCCACAGCGGCTTCAACAGCCGCCAGCAGAAACTGCTCAATCGCTTGCTGGATGCCGAACCGGAGGGTTTCACGGGCGGCATGACCCTGCGCAAGGCCATCGGCCTCACCAAGGTGAGCCGCGCCACGGCCTGGCGCGATCTGGCCGAGCTGGTGGAGCAACAAGCGATCGAGCCGATCGGCGAAGGCCGCAGCCGCGCCTATCGCCTCCATTGGCCAGGCGCGCCGCTACCAGGGGATGGCGGGTGAGCGGAGAACCTCTCCAGGGTGCGGGAGCTCAGCCAGAGGGAGGCGCAGATCCGGCCTGCGGAAGCAGACAAGGCGGATCGGGCAGGCAGGACGCGACCACTGCACCACCGTGCTGCAAGCATCAGGCTTCTGCGTTGGCCTGCGGCCGGATCTCCACCCAGGGTTCACCGCTGCGCAACAGCTCCAGCGCTGGCAGCAGGGTCGTGCTCAACACCTGCTGCAGTGCGGCATTGCTGCTGTTCCCCAGCCGCAGCCAGATCACCTGGGGAGGAGGGCCCTGCTCATCCAGCAGGCGGATGAAGTCCCGGTCTTTGGTCATCACCACCGCCTCAGCGGCCCGTGCCTGGCGAAAGATCTCCGGATCGCTGGCATCCCGCAGCCCGATCTCCCGCACAGGGACGGCATCCACTCCCCATGGCTGCGCACCGATCCAGAGGGCCACGGCTGGCGGCAGCTGGGCATCCAGCCAGAGCCTCATCCCACCAACACTGGATGGTCGATCTCCCGGGCTGCGTAATCCAGTGCCGCACTGAGATCCTCCGGCTCCAGATCCGGGTAGTCGGCAAGGATCTGCTCGCTGCTCAGCCCAGCGGCATAGAGCTCCAGGACATCCCGAACGCGAATGCGCATGCCGCGGATGCAGGGCTTACCGCCGCACTGCTCCGGGTTGTGGGTGATACGGGATGGCGCCATGGGCTCAGGCTAAGCGGCTTCTTTGGCTGCTGATCACGCCACCAGGGCAACGACCTGGCAACAGCTGCTGTTGTCACTGGGGCGAGGCCCCTGGAGCGTGCCCTTGGGCCTGACCTTGATCGAGGCGCAGAAATACGCCCGCCGTGCTGAGCAGCTGGCGGTGCTCAAGACCTTTGCGGAGGGGGAGCTGCTGCGCCGCCTGCCCTTCCGCAATCTCGTCGGCGGCTCGCTGAGCTTCCCGGCGGAGACCAAGCTGCCCCGCGTCGGCTTCCGCGCGGTGAATGAGGGCTACCGCCAGAGCTACGGGGTCATCAACTCCGATTCGGAGTTCGTGCACCTGTTCGGCGGCGACCTGGATGTGGACCGCTCGATCGTGGACCTGCAGGGTCCCGAGGCCCGTGCTGCCCAGACCGAGATGAAGGTGCGCTCGATGCGCCTGACGTTGGAGGCGGCGATCATCAATGGCGATGACACCTTCGATCCGCGGGCCTTCAACGGACTGACCAAGCGCCTGGTGCCCGGCGAGGACCAGACGATCGACAACGGCGGCAGCACCCTCAACCTGCTGGCGCTGGAGGCACTGACCGACAGCGTGATCGGCTACGGGGGTGACAAGGTGCTGATCGCCAGCAAGGCGGCCCGCCGCCAGGTCAGCACCGCCTCCCGCCAGGCCGGCGGTGACCTCTATGAGGTGATCGACGGCCGCCACTACTTCGAGGGGATCGAGATCCTGCTGGTGGAGGAGGACGCCGAGGGCAACGCCGTGCTCGGCTACGACGAACCCGCTGGCACCACCTCGATCTACTGCTGCGTGCTGGGTGATGCGGCGGTGTGCGGCCTGCAGGGCCCCTTTGAGGGGCGCTACGGCATCTCGGTGCGGGACTTCGGGGAGGTGCACGACGCGCCGGTGTTCCGCACGCGGGTGGATTGGTACGTCGGCTTTGCCGTGTGCAACCGCAAGGCCGCCGCACGCCTTTACAACGTGGCGCCCATGCCGCTGGTGCTGCCCTGACCCCCTCGTCCCTTTTCACCGGAGACCCTTCCATGACCTCTCAAGCCACCCGGCTGCTCGACGCCCAGACGGTGCTCGTCGGCTGGATCAACCACTCCGCAACCGACTGCTACGAACACACCCGCAGCAGCGGTGATGTCGTCAACCTCGGCACCGATCTCGATGCCGCCAGCTCCTTTGTGCTGGTGGCCTCCCACCCTGGCCACAGCGAGGCTGTGACCGTGACCCTGGAGCTGGCACCGCTGCTGGCCCGGGAAGGTCCGCTCCAAGTGCAGCAGCAGCGTTTGGGGTTCAAGCTGCGGCGCCTTCTCGAGCATGGGCACCAGCACGGTGTCCCACACATCCGCCAGTGGATCAGCTCGGGTGCGCCAC
>NZ_JAGQBY010000173.1:0-6290 GCF_024345875.1 Synechococcus sp. EJ6-Ellesmere | reverse complement strand
TCGGCAGGAGCGTCAAGCTGGCCTGGATCGGAAGAGACGGGCATGGGAAAAGGACCATTCCCGTGGACCGAATCCCATGCTGACAGGATCAGCCAGGCCTACTGGGCCAGACTTTTAATAGGCCCTGGGGGGAAGTCAGATCGTGCTTCCTTGAGTAGTTCCCGTATCAGGGTCTTCTGCTGTGCCTTGGTGCCTCCCATATCGTTCGTGGCGGTTCTGCGGACATCCAGCACTGCCCAGTAGTCCGCAAAGTCAGCAGCGGTGATCTTCTCCACGGACTTCTGTGCCCAGGGTTGGTGCTTGACGCCGTAGGACTGCCCATCCCACTTCAGGCGGGTGTCCCTGCTCCAACGGGCAAAGTTGCGTTGGGTCTTGCGCTTGCTGCTCTCACGGGCATACCACCGTTCCCAGTAGATCTCCAGAGCGTGTTGGTGCTCCGCCTCCTGCTGTTCCTTGAAGACCCGTGCTGAGCGTTGGAGTTCCTGAACCCATTCCACCGCCCTCTTCGCCGCCTCATAGGGGTCAGGAGTGCCCATAGACCCACGCAACGGGTCGCGTTTGCCCGTCTTCCCTACACGCCCCTTGCCAGGGCGATGGTCTTCCTCCAGCGACGGCAACCAGGACGCTGAGAGATTTTGCGTTCGGGCGACTTTACGAATCTTGAGGTTGTTGGGGTAAGACCCTTTGATGCCCAGATCTGAAACGCTGATCACCGACCAGTTCTCTGGGGGCGATGGAGACCCTGATTTCACCTTCCTTTTGCCCCAGTCTTGGGAGGCGTTCAGAACGCTGATTTTACCTCCAGTGGAAGGTGAGCGGAAGGTGAGTTGAGATAATTACCCCTTTATTTGGTGTCACTTGGCATTGGCGACCCCATATATGGTGCCTAATGGTGAAGATATTGTATTTCTTTCCAGTTCGAATCTGGGTGCCGCCTCTGATCTCCTTCCTGCCGGCGAGCCGCCGGATGGTTCGCTCACAGTTCGGCGGTGGCTGACCAGCGCTCGCCGGACAGGGCCTTGGCTTCGCAGCGCACGTCGTGCTTCTCCACCGTGCAGGTGCCATCGGCGGGCCAGGCGCTGGGCAGGCTGGTGGGCAGTCCCCGCTGATCGAAGCCCAGTTCACTCACGCTGGTGACCTCGGTGCTGAGGGGACCCTCCAGGCGGCAGTGTCCCTCGCGGCAGCGCAGCCCCGCGGCGCCGTCCTTGACCACCCCCACGAAGGTGACGAGGTTGGTGGTGATCTCGCCGCTGCCGGGGCCGACAAAGCGGATGTTCAGCAGTCCCTGCTGGTTCTGCTCGAAGCGCAACTCCGAGCAGGGGCCAGGGCTGGCCGCAGCGAGATTGCGTTCGCAGCTGCGGGTGGCGCGTTGCACCCGCCCGAAGTCGGTGGGCTGTTTCTCATCCGCCCGCAGGCCTGGCCCAGGGATCAGCAGGCTGAGCAGGGCCCCGGCCAGCAGCAGGCCCGCGTGGCGAGTGCCTGGCCCTACGCAGCAGTGGCTCTGGAATGGGTCGGGAATGGTGCTGACGGCCAAGGGGAACCCACGCGCAGGGCCTCCATTGTGGAACCGCCTGGCCCTTGGAGTGCACGGACCAGTGAAGCGGGCCTCAGTAGTCCGAATCGGCCACGCAGTAGCCCTGACAGCTGATGCCGTTGCTGGCGGTGCGACCGCAGTGGTTGCACAGCACCGGTTCATTGGGCTGCTGCTGGGGGGCCTTCTGCACCAGTGGTGCCGGCCGTGGCACAGGCGCTGGCGACTGGGTCTGGGGCGGCGGTGACGTCATGCTCCGATCATGGCGAGGTCGCTCGCAGCCCGGAGACCCCATGGCGCAGTCCGTCTCGATCGGCGTGGGCACCTGGGCCTGGGGCAACCAGTTCCTCTGGGGCTACCGGCCCGAGCTCCATGACGCAGCCCTGGAGGCCACGTTCAACAGGGCGGTGGCCCTGGGGCTTCGTTTCTTCGACACGGCCGACTCCTATGGCACCGGCCGTTTCACCGGCCGCAGCGAACAGTTGCTCGGTGGTTTTCTCCAGGCTCTGCCCCCTCAGCAACGCGATCAGCTGTGCGTGGCCACCAAACTGGCCCCTTTCCCCTGGCGCCTGGGCCGCCGGGGCTATGACCGCGCCTTCCAGTCCTCCCGCCAGCGGCTGGGCGGCCGCGTCGATCGGGTGCAGCTGCACTGGAGCACTGCTCGTTATGCCCCGTGGCAGGAGTGGCCCCTGCTGGCGGGGCCGGCGGATGGCGTGGGGGCCGGTGAGGCGGAGAGTCTCGGGGTCTCGAACATGGGGCCCCTGCGCCTGAGGGAGGTGCAGCGGCGGCTGGCCGAGCGGGGGGTGCGCCTGGACAGCCTCCAGGTGCAGGTGTCGCTGCTGGCTCCTGAGGCGGTGACCGGCGGGGAACTGGGGGCCTGTTGCCAGGAGCTGGGGGTGGATCTGATCGCTTACAGCCCTCTGGCCCTGGGTCTGCTGTGTGACCGGGCCGGCGGCGGCGCGGGCTCGCCCAAGGGCCCCCGGGGGCTGCTGTTCCGGCGGCTGCGACCGAGGATCGAGCCGTTGCTGGCTCTGATGCGGAACATCGCAGCCGAGCACGGAGCCCAGGTGTCTGAGGTGGCCCTGAACTGGTGCAGGGCCCACGGGGCCATGCCGATCCCCGGACTGCGCACCCCCGAGCAGGCCGAAGCGGCGGTGGCGGCGCTGGCCTGGCAACTCGACGAGCAGGAGCGCCTCGCCCTCGACCGCCAGGCCCTGGCCCTACCGGTGAGGATGCCCGCCAACCCCTTTCTCAGTGATTGAGAAGGAGCTGAAGCCTGAGACGTGATCGAGGATCAGGCGGATTCCGCCGCTGCAGAAGTGCCCGTGGGGTCGGGGGAGAGCACCACAGGAAGGGCGGCTGGCCTGGGGGGGGTGTTCATCACCACCGCGGGGGCACCGCTCAGGGAGCCGCTGGGCCCGGTCCTGGCTCCGGAACCCTTGTCCTTGTCATCGTTGTCGGCGGCGGAGTTGTGCTCATCGCAGGCGCTGAGGGCCTCCTGCAGGAGGGAGTCGAACGTGGCTCCCGGCAGGCGGTGGCGGGAGATTTCCAGGAAAGCCCGGGCCAGCGACTCCCCTGCTGCGGCGAGCAGGGCCGGGTTGTTGCGCCGCTCGCTCTGCTCCTCCTCGATGGCCTGCAGGAAGCGTTCGGTGACGCCTCGCTTGGTGCTGGCCCTGATCTGGGTCTCCTGCTCAGCTGGCTGGAGAGTGGGGAGTTGGTCCAGCTCCTCCAGACGCCGGTTGAGGCTCTCCAGCACCTCCTGAGCTTCCGTGGCCACCCGTGAGAGCTGGCCTTCGGAAAGGCGGGGCAGGTCGGCCACGAACACCTTGCCGTGGTCGCGCAGGGTGAGATAGGTGGGCCGACTCACGTTTCGCCCCTGGGGAGGAACGCTCAGCCGCCGCGGTGGTGCCGCCGGCTGGGGACCCGCTGAGCTGCGCCGTCGGGTGATGCGGGAGCTGGAGGTGTGCATGGTTAAGGACGTATGAATTACCGGGTGTGCTGCCAGCGATCAAGGACAGCAAAGCCCTCTGCAATCTGCCAGGAGAGGGAATGGGGCGGTCAGTACGGCAAACCCGCCAGGGGCACCTCGCCGGGGACGCCGGCCTCCACCAGCCCAAGGATCCAGGCCTGGTGTCCCAGGAGCGCGCAAACCTCCAGGGCCAAGGACACGGCAGGCTCCGGCACCACCAGGCAGAAGCCGACCCCCAGGTTGAACGTGTTCCACAGATCGGCTTCCGGCACCTCGCCTGCGTCTTGCAGCCAGCGGAACAGCTCGGGCCGCTCCCAGCTGCTGGCCTCGATCCGGCCATGGGTTCCGGCCGGCAGGCAGCGGGGCAGGTTCTCTGGAAGGCCACCGCCGGTGATGTGGGCCATCGCATGAATGGGTACAGCCTGCTGGCGCAGGGCCTTCACCAGGGCGCCATAAAGGCGGGTGGGCTCCAGCAGCGCCTCGATCACCGGCCGGTCATCGCCCGCCAGGGGTGTTCTCTCGGTGGTGCCGCTGCTCTCAAGAATCCGCCTCACCAGGCTGAACCCATTGCTGTGAACACCACTGCTGGCCACCGCCAGGATCCGGTCGCCAGGCTGCACCTGCCGGCCATCGATCAGCTCGTCCTCCTCCACCACGGCTACGCAGAAGCCGGCCAGGTCGTAGCGGCCGGGCGGATAGAAGCCCGGCATTTCCGCCGTCTCGCCCCCCAGCAGGGCGCAGCCACTCTGGCGGCAGCCGTCGGCGATGCCTTCCACCACCAGGGCCATGGCCTCGGGCGCCAGCCTGCCGGTGGCGATGTAATCGAGGAAGAAAAGGGGTTCGGCTCCGCTGGTGATCACGTCGTTGACGCACATCGCCACCAGATCGATGCCGACAGCATGGTGACGCCCGTGGGCCTGGGCCAGCTCCAGCTTGGTCCCCACCCCGTCACTGCCGGCCACCAGTAATGGGCGCCGCAACCCCTCGGGCAGCCGGCACAGTCCGCCGAATCCCCCCAGGCCACCGAGCACCTCAGGCCGGCGGGTGCTCTCGACACTGGTGCGGATCCGCTCGACGAAGGCCCTGCCGGCGGCCACATCCACTCCGGCCGTTCGGTAATCCATGGCGTTGCTCCTGCTGGGCAGATCCTCATCGCCGCTGATCCTCCGATGCCAGCGGCGATCCAGGCCGATGGCAAACGGCCTGGATCGCCGTCCAGCTGGGCGAAAGCCTTTTGAGAAGGGGCCGCCCGCCAGATTGTCACAAGTTTTGATCAGCCCTGCTGATGGCACTGATTGGCGTCACTGATCGATGTCGGCGCTTCAGGCGGTTCTCTGCACTGTGGCTGACAGGGATTTCTTCGTCGATGACTATTCCTGATCAATTCTTCTGCCCAAGCTCTTAACAGGACTTCCTCGGACTTCCTGTAAGATTTCGGGGTCGTGATTTTTCATCAGGGACTCAACCACCGGTTTCGCGCTCTCAGCTCTTCCAATCGTTAGCGCGATCCATCAAGTAACGACCCTTCATTCCGAAGACCGTTGCCTACTCGTGGTGGGTTTCGACTGTTATGCGTCGCACTTTCCCCCTGGGGGCCCTTGCCCTCCTCCTTTCTGGCAGCGGCGTTGCCGTTCCTGTGCTCGCCAACTCGGCTCGCACCGAGTCCGAGTCCCGCATCGCCATGGCCCGTCCGGCCGTTCCGGCACCAGCTCTTGAGTCTCCTGAGCCGGTTCAGCCTTCCCAGTCCGTCGCCATTCGCCAGCAGGAAAGCGAGGCACCGGCACTCGAGGCTCCTACCGCTCCCACCGCACCCGCACCCACTCCACGCCGCTTCAAGCTGGCCGGCACCGGTGAAGCCAGCTGGTATGGCCCTGGTTTCTTTGGCAACCGCACCGCCAATGGCGAGGTCTTCCGCCCCGGCACCATGACCGCGGCTCACCGCACCCTGCCTTTCGGTACCAAGGTGAAGGTCACCAATCTCCGGAACGGGCGCAGCGCCATCGTGCGCATCAATGACCGCGGTCCGTTCCACGGCAACCGCATCATCGACCTGGCCCATGGTGCTGCCCAGAACCTGGGTCTGGTCGCCAGCGGCGTGGCTCAGGTGCGTCTTGAAGTGGTTCAGTAGGGCCTGAGGGCCTTTACCCGATCCACTTGAGTAGGCCCATCCGGCAATCTTCCGGGTGGGCTTTCGTTTGGCGACTCCATGCAGCTGCTGCATACCTGTGATGAGTTGCGGCGCTGGTGCAGGCCCGCCGCTGGGCTTCCGGCCACGGACCTTCACTTCGTGCCCACCATGGGCGCTCTGCATCAGGGCCACCGCCGTCTGATCGAGCGGGCGTCCGCCCCCCTCGTCCCGTCGGGGCCGCCGCCACGGGTGCTGGTGAGCGTGTTCGTCAATCCGCTTCAGTTCGGCCCCGGGGAAGACTTCGAGCGCTACCCGCGCGATCCCCTTGCTGATGGCGTTCTCGCCTCCGCGGCAGGGGCCACTGCCCTGTTCGCCCCAACCGTTGAGGAGCTGTTCCCCGGCGGTGAGTCTGAGCTGACCAGGATCCTGCCTCCGCCCGCTCTGCTTCAGGGGCTCTGTGCCCGCACCCGAGCAGGCCATTTCGAAGGGGTGGCCACGGTGGTCGCCCGGCTCCTGGCCCTGGTGCGTCCTGATCGCTTGCTGCTTGGCGAGAAGGACTGGCAGCAACTGGTGATCATCAGGCGGATCGTGGCGGATCTGGCCCTGCCGCTGCGGGTCCAGGGATGCGCGACATGGCGGGGGGGCGGTGGTCTGGCAGGGAG
>NZ_JAGQBY010000172.1:0-6431 GCF_024345875.1 Synechococcus sp. EJ6-Ellesmere | reverse complement strand
CGCCACACCTGATCGGCGGGCGTCCAGTCGCTGAGTTCGGAGGACTGGAACCACAGGCGGATCTCGAAGACCGCGGTTTCCGGAGCATCGGAGCCGTGGGTCACATTGCGGCCGATGTTCACCGCCAGATCACCGCGGATGGTGCCGGGTTCGGCCTCCAGGGGCTTGGTGGCACCGATCAGCTTGCGGGCACTGGCGATCACCCCCTCGCCTTCCCACACCATCGCCACCACCGGGCCGCTGGTGATGAACTCCACCAGGCCGGCGAAGAAGGGTCGCTCGCTGTGCACGCCGTAATGGCTTTCGGCCAGCTCACGGCTGGGCACCAGTTGTTTGAGGCCCACCAGCTTGAAGCCCTTGCGCTCGAAGCGGCCGAGGATCTCCCCCACCAGCCCCCGCTGCACCCCATCGGGCTTGATCGCGAGGAAAGTGCGTTCAACGGCCATGGCAAGGGAAGACTTCGGATGGGGCCATCGTCCGCGCTGGGCCTGCCGCTTGGCAAGCCAACCCAGCTGTTCCCCGCGCCACAGGCTCAGGATCCGCCCTGGCCCCCTGCCAGAGCTCAACCCCGAGCAGGCCAAGGCGCTGGGGCTTGGGCCGCCTGGTGCGCCTGACTAAAGTCGTTGAGAGGGCTGAATCACTCCCTCCCCCGCGCGCATGCCTGCCGATACCGTCGCCATCGCTCCCCCGGACCTGGCTTGGAGCGTTGCCGACAGCAGCCGGCTCTACGGCCTCGATGGCTGGGGAGATCCCTATTTCTCTGTGAATGCCCGCGGCCACGTGATGGTGCAGCCCCGGGGGGAGCGGGGCGGCTGCCTGGATCTGGTGGAGCTGGTGCAAGGCTTGCAAGGGCGTGACCTGTCACTGCCGCTGCTGATCCGCTTTGACGACATCCTTGAAGACCGGCTCGAGCGGCTCCATGCCGCCTTTGAGCGGGCGATCGCCCAATACGGCTACGCCGGCCGTTACCAAGGCGTGTTCCCGGTGAAGTGCAACCAGCAGCGCCACGTGGTGGAGCAGCTGGTGGAGAGCGGCCGCCAGTGGCATTTCGGCCTCGAGGCCGGCAGCAAGGCGGAGCTGCTGATCGCCCTCTCCCTGGTGGACGACCCCGAGGCCCTGCTGATCTGCAACGGCTACAAGGATCAGCGCTACATCGAAACGGCGATCCTCGCCCGCCGGCTCGGCCGCCAGCCGGTGGTGGTGATCGAGCAACCCGACGAGGTGGAGCGGATCATCACGGCCAGCCGCGAGCTGGGGGCCGCCCCCCTGATCGGCGTACGGGCCAAGCTGGCCAGCCGCAGCACCGGCCGCTGGGGCAGCTCGGTTGGGGAGCGCGCCAAGTTCGGACTTTCTGTGCCGGATCTGCTCGCCACGGTCGAGGCCCTGCGCCAGGCCGATCTGCTCGGCGAGCTGCGCCTGCTCCACTTCCACGTGGGCAGCCAGATCAACGACATCGCCGTGCTCAAGGACGCCCTGCAGGAGGCGGGCCAGATCTATGTGCAGCTGGCTGAGCTGGGGGCGCCGATGGGCTATCTCGATGTGGGCGGCGGCCTCGGCATCGACTACGACGGCAGCCGCACCGCCACCGCCGCCTCCACCAACTACTCCCTGCAGAACTACGCCAACGACGTGGTGGCCACGGTGCGGGAGTGCTGCGAGCCCCGCTCGGTGCCGCTGCCCACCTTGGTGAGCGAGAGCGGTCGGGCGATCGCCAGCCACTTCAGCGTGCTGGTCTTCGATGTGCTCGGCACCGGTGGGGTGCAGGGGGAGGCACCGCCGGCGCGGGGGGAGGAACCGCTGATCGTGCGCAACCTGCGGGACACCCTGACGACGATCCAGGCCACCGCCCTCGAGGCCCCCGTCCAGGTCGATCACCTGCAGGAGGGCTGGAACGATGCCATCAAGTTCAAGCAGGATGCCCTCTCCGCCTTCCGGCTGGGCTATCTCAGCCTGCCTGAGCGGGGAGCGGCCGAGCAGCTCTACTGGGCCTGCTGCCAGGCCATCGCCGCCCAGCTGCAGAGCTGGAGCGACCCCACCCCCATCCCCGACGACCTCAAGGCGCTGCAGGCTGCCCTGGCGGGCACCTACTACGCCAACCTCTCGATCTTCCGCTCCGCTCCCGACACCTGGGCGATCGATCAGCTCTTTCCGGTGATGCCCATCCACCGGCTCGACGAGCGCCCCAGCCGTCTGGGCAGCTTTGCCGACCTCACCTGCGATTCCGACGGCAAGCTGGCTCGCTTCATCGGCCCCGGCCAGGCCAAACCGCTGCTGGAACTCCACGATTTGCGGGAGGGTGAGCCCTACTGGATCGGCCTGTTTCTCGGCGGCGCCTACCAGGAAGTGATGGGCAACCTGCACAACCTGTTCGGCAGCACCAATGCGGTCCATATCCGTCTGGGGGCCAACGGCCGCTACCGGGTGGAGCATGTGGTGAAGGGCAACACCAATGCCGAGGTGCTCGAAGCGATGGAACACGACCCCGATCAGCTGCTTGAGCGCCTGCGGGTGGCCGGCGAGGCGGCCATCGACCGGGGCGCCCTGCCGATCCGCGATGCCCAACGGCTGATGGCCCACCTGGAAGGCAGCCTGCGGCAAACCACCTACCTGCAGTGAAGCCGTGGGCCGTGGTGCCGGCATCACGGCCGATGAGCTGGCGGGATTTGGTCAAGATTCAGGTGCCGCGAGGGGCGTGAGAATGCTGTATCGCTCATGCGAGCTCACCGAGACAGCCATTCCCAAGCCTGGGGGGAACCTCCCGAATCGACACTCACCAAGGCGTGCCGAGTAACACGATGCCCGCCCAGAAAAACGGGTTCTGTAGGCCACCGTCAATGCGTCGCTGCTGGGCCATGGTCAGGCCGGAGAGGAGAACATCGCCACCGGATCCGATCACCTGATCGCCCACGAGCCGCATCGTGCCGCTCGGCATGGCCGGGCGGGAGTATTGAAGGGCCTCCGCATTGGGGATGCCCCGATACAGGAAGCGATAGAACTGCACAAACAGTGCTGATGTGGCCACATCGTCGACATACCAGAGGCTGCCGATCGCGCTGCGGGAAGCGGCCTGAAGTGCCAACCCCGCAAAGCCCAGTTCACTGTCCGCATCACCCAGGGCGGTGCGGCAGGCACTGAGGCTGAACAAATCCAGCTGGGTGTCCCCACGGCGCTGGCGCAGCTGGGCCAGCTGAGCCAGCGACATCGGTCCAGTCCCTGAGTACAGCCTTGCAGCCGCTGCTCCCCCCGGCAGGAATTCGGCGTGGGTGGCCACATGCACCCGATCGGTGAGCGGATCACCCGCCTTCTCGAGCAGTATCTCGGGAGTGAAACTCCTGTTGAGAAAGAGTTGGGTCGATTCGCCCCTGCCCACCCGATCAAGCTCCTGGGGCACCAGTGGCAGGGGGTTCAGCCCTACGAACTTGGAGGCACCTACCGCCAGTAGTTGTGGTTTGGCCTTCTCGGGCAGTACCGCCAGTTTGGTGAGCCCCAAGGCCGGGGTGAGGCCGAGGCCGTAGCGCTCTCCCAGATAAGTCTGGCCGTCATGGAGGGCCGCGAAGGGCACCGCCTGCAGGCCCGCATCGGCAGAGATCAGCAGGGTGGTGATCCTCTGTTTTTCGATCTGCTCGACTACCGGCTGGAAGAGGATGGAATAAAGCTGCCGAGCCGGTGAGCTGAGATCGCTTACATTGAGTTGGGATTGACTCGCCAACTGGCGGTACAGCTCTCGCAGCAACTCATTGAAGCGCTTGAGCGACATCTCACTGCGGTAACCCTGCACCTCGCCCTCCGGAGGCACCAAGGTGAGATCAAGGAAGGCATCCGCCTGGGGATTGGCGGTCTTCCCCTTGGCTTCACTTAAGCTGATTCGCAGAATCGCAGGGTTATAAAGGGCAGCATCAAAGGACGAGGCGCCGTTGGAGATGGGGGGCGGTAGCGTCTTAGAGTGGCTTGGCGGCACCGCATAGGCAGCTGGGGGGGCTACGGAGAGACCCAGCAGGAGCGGCAGCAAGGCCGCCAAAAAACGGCTCCGCCGGTGGCGGGATGGCCGTCTCATGGTTGACCGCCTCGGATCCTGGCGCGCACGGCTTTGATCACCTCCCGTAAGCTCTTCTGCAATTGAGTGAGGGTGGGCACCACTTCATCGTCAGTGCGATCAAGGCCAAGTTTCGCCGCAGTTTCTTCCATTGCCCGAGTCTCGGAAGCGGCGAACAGTTCCTGCAGCTGCAGGGGGGTAAGTTGCTTCACCGCAGGATTGAACAACCCCAGACCATTAAACGACAGGTCCCAGACAACACTGGTTGATGGTGGGTCTCCACTGGCGAAAACATTGGCGTAGAGGAAGGCGGATTCCGTAAACGTGATCGAAAGCTGATCGGAATCCAGTGGCTCCGATTGGGTGAAGAGGGGCGAGCCCGGCGCGGTGTAGTCGACGGTGGGGTCGAAAAGGCTGGGCTGAATCGGATCGATCGTCTGCTGGAAGGAGACGAGTATGGGAATGGTGGGGCTGTTCGTGCCCGGAGGTACAACAATGACCGGAGGTACAATAATGACCGGGGGTACGATATTGCCCACGGCCACCCCATTCTCGAACAGTTCACCCCCAGTGATGCGGGCGTTGTTGAGAATGGAATCACCGAAAAGGTTGAATGTGGCCCTGCCGCCACCTGTCAGGGAAGTGAAGGCATCGAGGCTGAGGCTGGCGGTGTTCCTTGAGCCCAACAGGATCGATCCACCACTGAGCCCGATCACGTTGAAGGTGGAGCCATTGATGGGGATCCTGGCCCCGTCGATGCTGATCGAGCCGCCGATGGCTGGAGGATCGGCGATCAAGCTGGAGTTGCTGATGGTGACGCTGCTAGGCAGGGCCTTGAGGCCGATCTGAATCGAACCGCCATCGCTCGCACCCGAGCTGTTCAACAAGGCGTTGGAGAGGTTGATGCTGCTGCCATCAAGTTGCACCGTGCCACCAGCACTGCCGCCGCTGGCATCGACGCGGGCGCCGAGGAGGCTCAGGGGGCCACCGCTGGTCACAGAGATCAGAGCGCCGGGGCTGGTGAGCGATGAACCTGTGGCGAGCAGGGTGGCGCCGTTGGAGCTGAGGCTGATGGGCCCACCGGCTGAGCTCACAGCACCGATGAGGTTGAGGCCTCCAGCGACGCTGATGAGGTTCACCGGGCCCGTGGCCCCCACACCCTTGAGGCTGAGATCGCCGCTGGTCTGGGTGATGGCGGCACTGGAGAAGCCGCTGCCGAGGCTGCCGCCGTTCTCGCTATAGGTGCCGTTGAGCACGAGCGGCCCGCTGCCGTTCACCAGCCCTTGGTTGACCAGGGAAGAAGTAGAGAAGCTGCCGCCATTGAGGCTCAAGGTTGCGCCAGTGCCCACGGTGGTTGTACCGCTCACCGCCAGGGAGCCACCGGTGAGGTTGAGGCTCTGATCGTTGAGTAGGTTCTGCAGGTTGGTGCTGCCAGCGGCGGCGTCGTAGGTGACCGCACCGGTGCCGACGGGGATCGCCACGACGGCAACGTTGGCGGCGCTGGGGAGGGCATCCCAGTTGGCCGCATCGCTCCAATTGCCCGCCGTGCTGGCACGCCAGGTGGCTAGGGGGCGGATGGTGATGTCGGCGCTGAGGGTGGTGCTAGGGCTGGCAAAGTTGTAGTTGCCAGCATCGGTGCCGCCGAGAGTGAGGCCGGAGACGTCCACGCTCTTGGCAAGTCCCACGTTGGGGTCTGAGAAGAGGCCCGAACCACCGCTGGCGGCGACACTGTCCCCAGCGATAAGGCCATTGTAGGCAGCGGAGGCTGTGTTGATCGTCGCCTGAGTCGTGCCGTCGTAGAACTTGTTATTAACGGTGAACCCTGAGATGGTCAGATCGAGCCTTTCGATTTCATAGTTGGGCGTTGCTGTTGTAAAACCAGAGAAGGAGTAGTTCCCCGCATCAAGGCCCGTCAGGGAGGTCGATGCGCTCTGGCTGTAGGTGCCAACGATCGGGTTTCCGCTTGTGCTCAACTCACCGGTGTTGACCGAGGCGGTGGAGCCGACGGCATCACTGCCGAAGATGTTGGTGAAGCTGACCGCACCAGGCGCCAGGGCAGAGCCATAGATCGAGCTACCCGATCCAATGCCCGCACCAGAGAGGGCCAACTTGCTGATCGTGTAGTTCGGCGCTGAGGTGAAGCCTGAGAAGGAGTAGTTCCCCGCATCAAGGCCCGTCAGGGAGGTCGATGCGCTCTGGCTGTAGGTGCCAACGATCGCGTTTCCGCTGCTGCTGAGCGTGGAGATGTCGACCGAGGCGGTCGATCCGACCGCATCACTGCCGAAGATGTTGGTGAAGCTGACCGCACCAGGCGCCAGGGCAGAGCCATAGATCGAGCTACCCGATCCAATGCCCGCACCAGAGAGGGCCAACTTGCTGATCGTGTAGTTCGGCGCTG
>NZ_JAGQBY010000171.1:0-6536 GCF_024345875.1 Synechococcus sp. EJ6-Ellesmere | reverse complement strand
ACGGGGCAAAACACCTGAAATGGGCGTTCTGAGCCGCTGATTCGCTGAAAACCAGCCCGGACGGAGCGTGATCAGCTCTCAGGAGGGAAAAACGCGGGCGTTCAGGTGGTTTTTCCGCAAACTCTTAAGCCTGCGCCGATCCATCGAATGTCCCAGGATCCCGACGATCTCGCACTGGCTCATGCGCCCTCCCGCCCTCTGGGCCTGCGGGTTCTGGCCGGGGTCGGGGCCCTGGCCTTCGCCTTGATTGCCGTCAATCTGGCGGTGGTGATCGTGCGCATGCTGCTGGCGCCCTCCCAGGAGCCGAAGCCCCGCCCCCAACCCTTGGCGGCCCGCACCGCCGCAAGTCCCCTGTCGGCCTGGATGTTGGCCCTGGCTATCCCGGCACAGCCGGCCGTGGCGGCCGATTGGCGGGCCTACGGGCCGCTGAGCATCGACTGGACCAGTTGGCAACTGATGGACGGCAGCCTGGTGACCCGCAGCCGCAATGCCAAGAACCAGATGTTCTATCTCTCGGTCAATTGCAAAGCCGGCCAGATCAACGTCACCGGTGCGTCGATGAACTGGAAAGGCTGGGAAAAGCCCCAGGCTGGATTCGAGACCCGGCTGCTCGCGGAGGCCTGCGCCAGCCCCAGGCCCTGAGCCGAAGGGCTGGTTGGTGGCTTCCATCCCCTAGGGTCGCCGCCCCACCCCGCTCCTGATGGGCCCCATGGCCAAGACCCCAGGCACCGCATCCCCAGGTTTGATCAGCCAGATGCAGGGCCTGAACCTGGCCAAGCTGCTCACAATGGTGCTGTTGCTGATCCCAGCGCTGGTTGCAGGCTCACCGAGCGTGCGGGTGGCGATTTACCTGAGCCTGCATCTCACCTACTGCTTTTGGTGGTTGCTGGAGCAGGCGCTGTTCCCGGAGCGGTCCCAGCAGCTGTTCACCGAGCGCATCGGCGTGCTCACCCTGCTCGCCCTGTTGCTCTACGTGGGTGTGTTCTATGCCGTGCCCGGTTGGCTGGCCATGGCCAACCCGCAGCCGATCAGTGCGAATACCATCGCCCTCGGTCTTGTGCTTTACATCCTGGGCAGCTTGATCAACACGGCTGCCGATGTGCAGAAGATGACGGCCAAGGCCATGGGAGCCTCCCTGGTGTCCACGGGCATCTGGCGGCGGGTGCGCCACGTGAACTACCTCGGGGATCTGATGCGTTATTCCAGTTTCGCTGTGATTGCGGGCTCGCTCTGGGCCTGGAGCTTGCCCCTGAGCGTGGCACTGCTCTACCTGGCTCGAATCCAGGCCAAGGAGTCATCGATGCTCAGCCGTTATGACAACTTTGAGACCTATCAGGCCAGCAGTGTGCGTCTGCTGCCCTGGCTGTGGTGAGGGCAGCCGGCTCAACGTCGAGCCCCAGACCCTTTGAGCCTCAGCGGCTGGGCTGCCAGTCGTCGGGCGGTTCGGATTTGCTGGTTTCGGCCAGGGAGGGAAAGGTGCTGCGGGTGAGTGCCAGCACCTCCTGGCGCACCATGGCTCGGAAGCTGGCGGCGGCTTCGGGATCCAGCACCGGGTAGCCCATGGGGTTCTCCACCGTTTCGGAGCGCAGCGACTTCCAGCTGGACGTGCCGCTCTGGCGGATGGCCTCCAAGGCTCCGGGGAAATCAAAGCTGAGGGTTTCGCCGCTGGCGGCGGCGGCTTCGATCCAGCGCTCCCGTGCAGGAGTGAGGGCCTTGGCCTTGAGGGTGTCCGGAAGCCCCAGCACCGGTTCGTAATAAGCCAGGGCGCGGAGTTCTTCTTCCAGCACGATCGGCCAGGCGCCGATACGGCCGTTCTCCAGACCCGTCTCCACGGGGCTGCTGCGCATGGCCTCGAGCTGGGCAGCCAGCCAGCGGTAATGGGATTTCTCCTGGATCGTCTTGCGCCCTCCTCCTTTGCCGTTGGCGGCCCGTCTGGGCAGCGCCGCTTCGGCCTTGCGCAGGAACTCCCTCTCTTCACGCTCCAGGTTGATCGCCCCCCAGCGCTGGCGGTACTCCCAGAGTTCTTCGTACTTCCTGAGGTCCTCGGCTGACCAGCCCAGGGCCTTCAGTTCGTCCACCCGGTTGTCACTGCCCTTCAGCACCCGCTGATCTTTCGCACTGGGGGCAGAGTACGTGTCCTGGGCTCAGGGCCTGAGCAGATCAAGGCTCTCCAGCAGCGCCCTGTGCTGCGGAATGGCAACGAAGCCATGGGCGGCCATCGCCCCGCTGACCGCCACCGGCGGCACCCCGATGCCGGGGAACACCCCCGCTCCGCAGAGGCTTAGCCCCTCGATCGGGGTGGATCCGGAGGGGAAGACGCCCTGGTCGGCCCCCAGGGCCGGGCCGTAGCTGCCCTGATGTACCCGCAGGAAGCGTTGGTGGCTGCGGGGGGTGCCGTGGAGTTCGATCACCATGCGCTCCTCCAGATCGGGAATGATGCCGCCGAGCACCTGGCGGAAGATGGCACAGCGTTCGCGCTTGAGCTGCTCGTAGGCCTCCGTTCCAGGCTCCAGGTTTTGCCACAGCTCCCAGGGTTCGTTGGCCGGGGTGTAGCCGTGCAGCACCTGCTGACCCTGGGGGGCCAGGGAGGGATCCAGTAGCGAGGGCATCGAGAGCACGAGCATGTTGCGCTCAGCGCCGATCCCCCGCTCCCAGTCGCCCACCCAGACGTGGTGGACCGGCAGATCCTGCAGCCCTGCGCCGCGCAGGCCCATGTGCAGGTGCAGAAAGCTGGCGCAGGCCGGAGTGGCGGCTCGCTGCTGGCGCCAGCGGCTGTGGCCAGATCCAGGGGGCAGCAGGGCGAGGGTGTCCCAGGGGCTGGCGTTGCTCACCACCCCCCGCCGGGCGCGGATCAGCTGACCATCACCCAGGCGCACCCCCCGGGCGGCACCCCCCTCCAGGATGATCTCGGCCACGGGGCAGCTGGTGTGCAGGGCTCCGCCGTGGCGCTCCAGGCCCCGCACCAGGGCGGCCACCACAGCGGGGCTGCCGCCGAGGGGGTACTCCAGGCAGGCGCCGGGGTCGAACCAGTCGGCGAACAGGGTCGCCATGGCGGCGGCGCTGGTCTGATCCATCGGCAGGCCCGAGATCAGGAAACAGAGCAGGTCCACCCAATGGAGCAGGAAGGGATCACGCAGGTGGCGGCGTGCCATCGGCCCGAAGGCGCCCCCAAGGGCGGCCAGCTGCGGGGCCAGTCGGGCCAGCCGGGCGGAGCGGCGTACTCCCAGCACGGCGGCCATGCCCAGACCCGGGCGCAGGGCCAGCAGTGGCAGGGCCAGGGCGGCTTGGCTGTAGGGCTGGAGCCAGGTCATGAAGGCGCTCCATTCCTCGGCGGCGGCCAGCCCCCTCAGCTCACGGACCGTGGCGATGAAGGGCTCGGGCCCCACACCGATTCGCAGGGAACCCTCCGGCAGCAGCAGGCCCCAGTCGTGATAGGTGGCGACTGGCACGGTTTCGCCGAGAGCCCGCAGGACCTGGGCCAGGGGATTGCTGCTGGGCCAGCGACCCAGACCGCTCCAGAGCGAGGGCCCGGATTCGAACTGGAAGCCGCGCCGCTCGAAACCATGGGCGGCTCCGCCGGCCCGATCGTGGGCTTCGAGCACCACCACATCGAGTCCGTGCAGGGCGGCCAGGCCGGCACAGCTGAGCCCGCCCAGGCCGCTGCCGATCACGACCAGATCACAGCTGGAGGAGGGGGCGGACACGTAGGGGCTGATGGGAACTGCTGTTGATGATGGGGCCGCAGGCCTGGGGAGGCTTGTAATGATCCGCAACAATGTGTTACATTGAGTTCATCGAAACGGAGATCCCCATGGCTCAAGCCACCGCCACAGCCCCCAACTCGGCTCCTGTGACCGCCAGCGAGCGCGCCACCATCCGCGGCGCCACCGTCACCACCGAAGACGGCGGCCGCCTCAATGCCTTCGCCACCGAGCCCCGCATGGAAGTGGTGAGCCCCGAGAGCGGCTGGGGTTTCCACGAGCGCGCCGAGAAGCTCAACGGCCGCATGGCCATGCTTGGCTTCATTGCCCTCCTGGCCACTGAATTCGCCCTGGGCGGCGAGGCCTTCACCCGCGGGCTGCTCGGCATCGGTTGAACTGCCCCGGGCTCAGCGAGTGCTGAGCCCCTCCGTTGCCATGCGCTTGATTGCTGTTCTGCTGGCCGCCCTGCTTCTGGGCGGCTTTGTTGTGTCTCCCGCCTGGGCCGCTCCGCCAGAGCGTTACCTCTGTGGCGGAGATCCCTTGCTGGCCGAAGTTCATGCCGGTGCAGTTGACGCGCCGGGCATTCCCAACACCAGTGCCGGCACCGTTCCGGGTGCCTTCGTTGTGCTGCGTTGGCGCGATCTGAGCTTGCAGCTGCCGCGCACCAACATCAATGGTGCTCCCAGCTACTCCGACGGCAAGTGGTTCTGGTCTGCTGCCGACCCCGAGCGACCAAGGCTCAGCTTGCTGGTTGGCTCCTTGGAGGAGTTTCCCTGCAGTCGCTGAGGGCCAATGTTCAGCCCAGCCGCCAGTCTCCCATCTGGGACAGGGCAGCTTCTGCCGCATTGAGCTCCCGCTCGGTGTCGAGCCAGCCCTCGTTGCCCAGCGGCAGATTCTGAATTTGGCCCTGAAGCCGCATTTGGAGGTCCTGAAGTCGGCTGCGCAGCGCCTCGATTCTGGAGCGCTTCAGCCAGATCGCCTGGCCAGTGAAGGAACAGTGCTCCATCGGTGCTCAGCGGCGGGTGAGTGGGACTCGGGGGCAGTGGCCAAGAGGGGCTTTGCCCCATCCGGTCCAACAGACCCTGTGACGGCACCAAGGTTGGCACAAGCACCACAGCCTGATCCAAGCTCCTTAAGACTTTCTTCACAGGAGAACCCCATGCCGATCGCCAGCACGGATCTGCTCGACTCGTTGATGTGGCGCTATGCCACCAAGCTGTTCGACAGCGAGCGCAAAATCCCCACAACGACATGGGAGGCCCTTGAGCAGGCCCTGGTGCTCACCCCCTCGTCCTATGGCCTGCAGCCCTGGACATTCCTGGTCATCGACGATCCGGCTCTGCGCACGGAGTTGCGGCCGTTTTCCTGGAACCAGGCCCAGATCACCGAGGCCTCCCATCTGGTGGTGTTCCTGGCACGGCGCCGGATCGAGGACAGTGATCTCGACCGCCTGATCACCGCCACCGCCGCCGCCCGTGGTCTGGATCCGGAGCAGTTGGCCGGCTACCGCGAACTGATGCACAAGGACCTGGTGGCAGGTCCACGCAGCGCCCGGATCGACCTCTGGTCAAGCAATCAGACGTACATCGCCCTGGGCAATTTCATGACGGCGGCGGCCCTGCTCGGGGTCGACACCTGCCCGATCGAAGGCTTTTCCTCGCCCGATTATGACCGCCTGCTGGCCCTCGACGGCACCCCTTACCGCAGTTGTGTGGTCTGCGCCGCCGGCTACCGCAGCGCTAACGACAAGTACAGCAGCCTCGCGAAGGTGCGATACCCCCTGGAGGAACTGATCGAGCACCGCTGAGTCTCAAGGCGGAGCTTGCGTTGGGGCGTCAGCCGAAGCGGTCGCTGAAGCGGTTCACCAGGGCGTTCATCGCCAGCAGCAGCAGCCCCACCCCCACGAACACCACCCCCTTCAGGCCCAGGTCGGCCCGGGCCAGATCGATCACCAGCAGCCGCAGCAGACAGAGCCCCAGCCCCGCCAGAGCCAGATGGCGGAGCGGGTTGTTGCGCAACCAGGCCCCCAGGCAAAACACCAGGAAGGCCTGGGCTGACCAGAGCAGCGTCAGCAGGCCGGCATCGAAGCGCCAGTAGATCGCCAGGGCGAGCCCCACCAGCATCGGCAGATCAATGGCCGCGAGCCGCTGACCCTCCAGCCGCTTCAGCAGGGCCATGGGACCAGCCAGAGCGCTTGGGGCATCGATGGCCTCCCGTGGCGTCTGCCGGTGTTGCCACACCACGAAAACGATCTGGAGCAACACTGCCAGCCCGATCAGCAGCTGATCGCCTGCGCCCCACTCGCCGCCGTCGAGGCGCAGGCCGCGCAGGGCGAGCACCAGCTGGAGCAGGCCGAGCCAGCTGATCGGCAAGGCATAGAGCCTCCCCCGTGGCTCGAAAAGGCTGCTGCCGCTGCGGTTGATCAGCAGCAGGGCCAGCCCGGCCCAGGCAAGGGTCCGAGCGGCAGGGGACAGCTCCCAGAGCAGGATCAGGTTGAGAGTCAGCAGTACGGCGTCCAGCAGGTAGGGGCGCAGCCGCCTCCAGCCGGGATAGGCGTTCAGGGGCTGTTGGTGGCTGATTCGCCACCAGCGCAACAGCACCGTCAGGCCCAGCCCTTCCAGTGGCCATCTCCAGAGCATCAGTCCGAGCTGCGCTGTTGAGGGCAGCACCCAGGCGGGCCAGACCACCAGCACCGCCAGCAGGTACCCCGCACCCAGCAGCAGCAGAGTGCGTGCCGTTCGCGCCGAGCTCCTGATCGCCAGATCCGCCAGGGGCAGCGCCAGCAGCAACCAGGCCGTGGCCGGCAGCAACGGCGAGAGCGGAGCAAGCAGCAGC